>NZ_JBHYZV010000002.1:0-186537 GCF_042753905.1 Streptomyces sp. NPDC059248
ACTCCCCGGCTGTTGTCGTCGGCCCCGTCTGTTGTGTATAAGACCCAGGCGCGGGCCGGGCCCCGGGCCGGCCCGGCGGATACATGCGGCGCAGACATGACACCCCGAGGCCGGGCCGCGGCACTCCGTCGGCTCCCTCCGCCGGGGAGTCGTCCCGGACGCCCCCGTCGGCGCGGACCGCGCGGTGCCGGGTGCGAGCCGGCTCCGCGCGCCGCCGCTCTCCACGGCCGAAGGGGGGACCGGGAGAGTCGGCGGCACGGCGTCGTGCGCCCACCGGGGCGGGCCCGCCGGATGTCGGCCGCGTACGGCCGACCGGCCGACCGCCCCGGCTCACGGGGGCGTCCGGAGGTCCGTCAGAGCGTGCCGCCGGCCTCCCGGCGGCGGCGGGAGATCATCAGGGCCCCGCCGATGACCGCCGCGCCGGCCAGGGAACCGCCGACCGCCGTCTCGGCGGTGGTGGGGCCGGCCGAGCCACCGAGGCCGCCCCGGGCACCCCGGCCCCTGAGCACGGCGAACTCCGCGGTCTCCACGCGGTTGCCGTCCCGGCAGCGTACGGCCAGGTTGTACGCGCCCGGCGCGGCCCGGTCGTGGATCCGGGCGACCGCGATCTGACCACCACCGTCACCGCCCCGTCCGCCCTCGCGGTTGTTGAGATTGCCGGAATTGCCGAGGTTGTCGCGTCCGCTGTCCCTGCTGTCTCTGTTCTCCCCGCCGTCTCTGTTTTCTCTGGTATCTCTGCTCTCCCCGCCGCCACGGCCATCGCGGTTGTCTTGGTTATCGCGGCTATCGCGGTTATCCCGGTTGTCGCGGTTTTCGAGCCGGGCGGTGTGGAAGGCGTTCGAGGTCACCGTGCCGCCGCGCGAGCAGCCGTCGACGGTGATCGTCAGGGTCCCGCCCGCGTGGACCGCGTGGGGGTGGACGGAGATGTGGTACGGCCCCGTGTCCCGGTTGTCGCCACCGGCGACGGCGAGGGGGGCCTGGAGCCCGACGGCCACGCCCGCGACCGCGGCCACGGCGAGAGCACGTGAAGCACGCATCGTGAACCTCCAGCGGAAGACGTCCGGAACGGCGCTCCGGGATAGTCGACGAGTACGCCTTCCATGACGCACCCTCACCGGGCGCGCCACCGGCCGCATGTCGGCATCGCCCCCGCCCGGCGCGCGACACGCCCACGACGCGCCGAATGGTTTCCGAGGAGCCCCAGGTCACGGACTGCCGACCCGGCCGGGGAGATTTTGTCGGGGCGTTGGCGCGGACGGACGACCGGGCCGCGCCGCCACCCGTTCGCCCCGTCCCGATCGCCGGGTGGGCCGGGCTGACCTACCGTGCCCAGGGAATCGGAAGGAATCGGCGGAAAGCGACCGGAGCGCGCGGGGAGTTCGGACGACGGTGTCGGGACCGCCCCTCGGAGGGAGACAGATGGGCGCGGATTTCGACGACCCGGAGCCGCGGCGCCGCTCGCCCTGGGGCGTACTGGCACTGGTGATGCTGACGGGGATCGCCCTGATGAAGAACGGGGTGGATGTGGCGCTCGGCCCGCCGCAGCCCGCCGCGGCCGCGTCCCTCGGCCGTAACGAGGGGGAGACGTTCGCCCCGCTCACGGCGTCGAAGGCGCTGCCGCACTCGCCCGCCGACCGGATCCGTATCCCCGCGATCGGCGTGGACGCGCCGTTGATCGACGTGGGGCTCGACACGGACGGCTGGATCGAGGCGCCGCCCGCCGACGCCCCGGATGTCGCCGGCTGGTACCAGAACGGCATCGCGCCCGGGGAGCGCGGTACGTCCGTCCTGGTCGGCCATGTCGACAACCGTTCCGGGCCCGCCGTCTTCTACGGCCTGGGCACGGTACGGAAGGGGGACCGGATCGAGGTCCCCCGGCTCGACGGGAAGACCGCCGCGTTCGAGGTGTACGGCGTCGAGGTCTACTCCAAGCTCGACTTCCCGGGGCCGCTGGTGTACGGCGACACCGGCCATCCGGAGCTCCGGGTGATCACCTGCGGCGGGCTGTGGACACGGGCCGACGGCTACGAGGGCAATGTGGTGGTCTTCGCCCGGATGGTCTCCTCCCGCTGACCGCCGACTGCTCACCGCCCCATGTCCACCCCTGTGGCAGCACCCGCGGCCCCGTACCGCGCCCCCGGAACTCCGTCAGCGCTGCGGCACGGTGATCCGGTACCCGGCCTCCCGCAGCTTCGGCAGGTAGTTGCGGAGCGCCGTGACGCTCTGGGAGCGGTCGCCCCCGGCGTCGTGCGAGAGGACCACGGCGCCGGGTCCCGCGCCGTCCAGGACCCGGCTGACGATCGTGCCGGCGCCGGGTTCGGTCCAGTCGAGCGTGTCCACGGTCCAGGCCAGCGGTTCCATGCCCAGTTGGGCGCCGATCTCGAAGGAGTGCCGGTTCCAGGCTCCGAAGGGCGCCCGGTACCACAGCGGTGCCTGCCCGACGATCTCCTCGACGATATCGCTCGTCCGTCCCATCTCGTCCCGGATCCGGGACGGTGTCAGTGACGGCATCAGCGGGTGCGACCAGGTGTGGTTGCCGATCACATGGCCGTCGTCGACCATCCGCCGCACCAGATCGGGGTAGGCGGCGACCACCTCGCCGCAGACGAAGAACATCGCGGGGACGTCGTGCCGCCGCAGGATGTCCAGCACGTCCGGGGTGTAGCGGGGGTCGGGCCCGTCGTCGAAGGTCAGCACCATCGTCCGGCCGGGCGCGGGCAGGCTGAGGAACGGGTTGTCGCGGACCGGCGGCCGGACGCGGCGCGGCCGGCGCGGGACGGCCGTCATGGGCTGGAGGCGGTAGGCCGATGCCTGGACGCGTCGTCCGGCCGTGCCCGCGGCCCCGGCGGCCGGGCGGCCCGGCGCGCCACCCGCTCCGGCGGCGGCGGTACGGGGGGCCGAGGCCCGCTCGCCGGTGCCCTCGGTGACGAGGAGGCCCGCGGTGGCGAGGGCGCCGATGCCCGCGGCGATCCGGAGCGCCGTTCGGCGGTCCGGCGGCGTCTGATCCTTCTTCATGACCAACTGCTCGCACGGCGGCCCGCCGCCGAGCATGATCAACACGCGGACTCGGGGGAAAGTACCCGATGGGAGCAGTCGAACAGACCACCCTCCGCACAGCCGCCCGACTCCCAGCCGGAGGCCGCCGCCGGAGACCGCCCCGCGCTCCGGGTGTTCGCGGGATTGACTAGTGCTGTGACCGGAAAGGTTTGCCGTGGGCCTGCGGCGTTCGGTGCGGTGCATCGCAAGGCGGAGGTCCACGGCTCGTACTGGACGTACTTGCGTGGTCCGACAACGCGGCGAGGTGCCGTGCCGGGCGTCGCGGGCCGGTGAACCTTTCCGGTCACAGCACTAGCCTCGGGGGTATGTCAGAGTCCGGACCCCAGGAAACCCCGGCCCCCGTGTCGCCCTTCGAACGCGGCACGGACGGCCCCAAGGTGATCGTCGCCGGTGTGGACGGCTCCGACGCCTCGTTGCGCGCCGCGGCGTACGCGGGCGGTCTCGCCCGGCGGCAGAACGCGCTGCTGGCGATCGTGTACGTGCAGCCGGTGATGGCGACGAGCGCCGCCCTGGGCGTACCGGTGGCGGACACCATGGGCGAGATCGCGGAGGAGCTGATCGCCGAGGTGCGGGAGGCGACGGAGCGGGTGCGGGGGATCTGGGACGTCCGTTGGGAGTTCCACACCTTCCCCGGAGACGCGTTCAACGGGCTGGTCAGCGCGGCGGACGAGTTGAAGGCGGACGCGGTGGTGGTCGGTCTCTCGGAGTCGGCGGGGCACCGGTTCATCGGGTCGGTCGCGGTACGGCTGGTCAAGGCGGGTCGGTGGCCGGTGACGGTCGTCCCGTGACGGGCCGCCGGCCGGCCACCGCGCGGGCGGCGGCCGGTCGGCGGTCTCCGGCGTCGGTCCGCGGCGGCGGGCGGCGGCCGGGTCCGCGGCCGGTCAGCCGGTGGCGGCGACGACGAGTCCGTCCCGCCCGGCGCCCCGCCCGAGTACGGCGTCGGTGATGGTCTCCGTCACGGCCCGGTAGTCGTCCCGGCCGGGGTCGTCGGCGAGGGCCGCGGGCAGGTTGACGACCCGTCCGCCGTCGGTGTCGTACCACTGGGGCACGTACTCGGCCCGCACGACGTCCCACCGCCCGCCCGGTGTCTTCGGCGGGGCGAAGGTGAAGCGGCCGATGGTGCCCATGTTGCCGCGGTGGTCACGGGCGCCGGTGTAGTCGAACATGGGGCCCGCGATCTGGTCGCCCATGCCGTAGATCACCCAGACCCCGTTGACCTTCTCGTACGCCTGCGGGACATGGGCGTGGGTGCCGAGGATCAGATCGATGTCGGGCCGTCCGCCGGTGGTCGCGGCGGTCAGGCTCCGGGCGAGGGCGAGCTGTTGCTCATCGGGTTCGGTCTGCCATTCGGTGCCCCAGTGCAGGCTCAGGACGACCACATCGGCCCCGGCCCGGCGCGCGGCGCGGGCGTCGGCGATGATCCGGTCCTCGTCGATGAGGCGTACGGCCCAGGGCCGGCCTTCGGGCAGCGGCTGTCCGTTGGTGCCGTAGGTGTAGGCGAGATGGGCGACGTCGGCGCCGCCCGCGCGCAGCCGGGCGGGGGTGGTGGCCTCCTGTTCCGTACGGGCGGATCCGTGGTGGGCGAGCCCGGCGGTGTCCATGGCGTCGAGGGTGCGGGAGATGCCGTCGGAGCCGTCGTCGAGGGAGTGGTTGGACGCGGTGGAGCAGGCGTCGTAGCCGGTGGCGGCGAGCCCGCGGGCGACCTGCGGCGGTGAGGTGAAGAAGGGATAGCCGCGGTAGTCGCCGTCCGCGCCGTACACGGTCTCCATATGGCAGATCGCCAGATCGGCGGCGGCCACCACCGGGCGGACGGCGGCGAGCATCGGGCGGAAGTCGTAGCCGTCGGCGGCCGGGTCGGAGGCGTCGTCGCGGGCGCGGGCGATGACGGAGTCATGGGGCAGGACGTCCCCGCTGGCGACCAGGGTGAAGCCGCGTTCGGCGGCCGGTGGGGCCGCGCCGCGCGACGCGCCGGGGGACGGCGCCGGGGGCGCGGCCCGGTCCTGCGCCGTGCAGGCGGTCGCCCCGGCCGCCGACACCAGGGCCGCGAGGGCGAAGGCCCCGTACCGCCGTGCCGTCCGTCGCCTCCGGTTCTTGTTCCCGTTCCCGCTCCGATTCAGGTTCCGTCCCATGAGCCGCTCCCGATCGCCATGGCCCACCCGTCCGGGCGGACAAGATGTTGATACGACAATCCGAATGGACCGGGCCCGTCGCCGGGACGCAAGCGACACGCCGGGGAAGGCGGCGGACGTCACCGCGACGGCCGTCCGTTCACCGCCCCGTTTCCCCGGCCGGCCGGATCCGGCCGCCCGCTCGTCGCACCACTCGTCGCCGAGAGCGACCGCTCGCCGACGATCGCGGCGGGCCGACTGTCCCCGCCCCTCGCGATGGGTTCCCATACGGCCACGGCCCGCCGAACCGCGATCCCCGTCCCCGAGCCCCGTCCGTACGACGAGCCGTCCGAACCACGAGCCATCAGGTGCGAAAGAGGTGTTGACCATGGCGACGGCGACCCTGAACCCTCCCGTGACCGCCGACGAGGGCGCCATCGCGGAGCTGCAACGCGAACACGGACCGGCCCTGCTGAGCTTTCTCCAGCAGCTCACCTACGGCGACCAGCAGCGCGCCGAGGACCTGCTGCAGGAGACCCTCGTCCGGGCCTGGCAGCATCCCGAGGCGTTCGACGCCCCCTACGAGTCGATGCGCCCCTGGCTCTTCACCGTCGGGCGCAGGCTGGCCATCGACGCCCGCAGATCCCGGCTCGCCCGCCCGGCCGAGATCGGCGACGGTGTACTCGCGGCCACCCCCGATCCGGCGGACGCCACCGAGACCACCGTGGCCCAGCTGGACGTCAGGGCCGCCGTCGGTGCCCTGAGCGCCGACCACCGGGCGGTCCTCGACCGGCTCTACTTCCAGGGGCTGAGCGTGCGCGAGACGGCACGGTCCCTCGGGATCCCGGCGGGCACGGTCAAGTCCCGCTCCCACTACGCGCTGCGGGCGCTCGCCCGCGAACTGCCCGGCTACGCCCGCCCCGGGCGGGCCGCCGCCTGACTCCGCTCCGGTACCCCGCCCCGCCCCCGTCCCCGCACCCGATGGCCTCCCCCGCACGGGCCCCTGGGCCCACGGATGAGCACCGGACGTCCCGTTGTTCCCGCCTCCCCCTGTGGCCACGACGACAGGACGGCGGAGTGCGCAACGTCACGGTGAAGTTGAGTAAAGACGCGCCACGGGCCGTGTCACTCGGTGGAGGCTCGTCCCGAACCGACACCGTCACCGTGTCGTCCGGAGGAAGGTGGGAACGGTGCAGACCGAGAGTACGAACGACACCGGTGGAGAGACGCCCGACGTACCCATGGCGTGGTTCCGCGCCGAGTACATCGCCGACGAACTGCTGCGTTCCGGGGCCCTGGTCGACGGCGGGTCGCTGGAGTACCGGGCGGGCCACGAGACCCTGGCACTGACCATCTACCTCTGCGACGGGTCCGGGGAACTCGTCGGGGTGCGCGCGATGGCCAGGATCGAGGAGTGGCTCGATCTGACCTCGTACGGGCATCCGTGGCCGGAGTGGGTACGGGACCGGCTCGCGGTACGCGGGGAACGGGCCCGCGCCCTCGGCGGCGCGGGGCCCGATCTGCTGCTCGCCCGGGAGTCCTGGAGCTGGCTGAGCCGTACGGAACTGCTCACCGCCGACCTCGGGGACGACGAGGCCCGCCATCCGGCCGGGACCGGATCCGGCACCGTCGACGAGCAGACCCTGGTGTGGACCCCGGCCTGGCGGCTCGGAGTGCCGCTGGGCCATCTGGCGATCCATCTCTTCTGACCCGCCGACGACCCGACGACGACCCGCCGAAGGGCCGCCGACGACCCGCCGAGGGCCGGTCCCGGCCTCGGTCACAGGGGGCGGCGGCCCGACGACGAGTGCACACCCGCCCGGTACTTGGGGATCCGGACGGTGACCTTCATCCCGGCGCCGACGCCGGTCTCGATGACCAGACCGTGTTCGTCGCCGTACACCTGCCGCAGCCGTTCGTCCACGTTCGGCAGTCCGATACCGGTGGAGGCGGACCGCTCCCCCGCGAGAATGCGGCGCAGCTCCGCCGGGTCCATCCCGACGCCGTCGTCCTCGACGGTGACGACGGCCTCCGCGCCCGCGTCGCGGGCGGCGATGGTGATCCGGCGCTCCCCCGTGGTGTCCTCCAGGCCGTGTTTGACGGCGTTCTCGACCAGGGGCTGGAGGCAGAGGAAGGGCAGGTTCACGGGCAGGACTTCGGGCGCCACCTGGAGGGTGACCTTCAGCCGGTCCCCGAACCGCGCCCCGGCCAGCGCCAGATACTGCTCGATGGAGCGCAGCTCGTCCGCGAGCTGGGTGAACTCGCCGTGCCGCCGGAAGGAGTAGCGGGTGAAGTCGGCGAATTCCAGCAGCAGATCGCGGGCCCGCTCGGGGTCGGTACGGACGAAGGAGGCGATGGCGGCGAGGGAGTTGAAGAGGAAGTGCGGGGATATCTGGGCGCGCAGGGCCCGGATCTCGGCCTCGATGAGCCGGGTGCGGGAGCGGTCGAGTTCGGCGAGTTCGAGCTGGACGGAGACCCAGCGGGCCACCTCGGTCGCGGCCCGTACCAGGACGGCGGACTCCCGGGAGCCGTAGGCGACGAGGGTGCCGAGGACGCCGTCCTCACCGGTGAGGGGGGCGATCACGGCCCAGCGCAGCGGGCATTCCAGCTCTTCGCACCGGGTCTCCACGGTCTTGCCGCGCCCGGATTCGAGGACGTCGGAGACCCGGGCCATCACCCGTCGCCGGTGGTGGTCCTCGCCGGGTCCGTCCCAGGCCAGGACCCGTTCCCGGTCGGTCAGGCAGAGCGCCTCGGTACCGAGGAGGGAGCGGAGGCGGCGGGCGGCCTTGCGGGCCGTGTCCTCGGTGAGGCCGGCCCGGAGCGGGGGCGCGGCCAGGGACGCGGTGTGCAGGGTGTGGAAGGTGGCGCGCTCCACGGGGGTGCCGAGATCGAGGTCGACGCGGTCGCCGCGGCGGGCGGTGAGCCGTCCGACGACGATCCCGGCGGCCAGCAGCAACACTCCGGCGGCGGCCAGGGCCGCCAGTCCCGTACCGGTCATCGCCGTCCTCCTCGCTTCTGGAACCGTTCCCGCGACCGTCCCCACGACCGCCCCCGGGGGCGTGCCGGGGGGCGTCCCGGAGACCGTTTCGGGGGTCCTTCCGTCTGCCGCGGCTCGCCGCCCGCCAGGTCCTCCGGCAGATGGAGCCGGGCCAGGATCGCGGTGGTGGACGGGGGGACATGGCGCGGGGTGGCCAGCGACACCAGGACCATGGTGAGGAAACCCAGGGGTACGGACCAGACCGCGGGCCAGGCCATCAGGGTGTACCCCCAGCCGTCGGGGGCGAGTCCGGCGCGGGTGGCCATCACGGCGGTGAGCGCCGAGCCGCCGCCGACGACGAGCCCGGCGACGGCGCCCGGCGGGGTGAGGCGGCGCCACCAGATCCCGAGGACGAGCAGCGGGCAGAAGGACGAGGCGGAGACCGCGAAGGCCAGGCCCACGGCGTCGGCGACGGGGACATTGGTGGCCACGGTGCTGGCGCCCAGCGGTACGACCACGGCGAGTACGGTCGCCAGCCGGAACCAGCGCACTCCGCGCGGCGGCAGCACGTCCTGCGAGATCACCCCGGCGACGGCCATGGTGAGCCCGGACGCGGTGGACAGGAACGCGGCGAAGGCCCCGCCCGCGAGGAGCGCGCCCAGCAGATCGCCCGCGACACCGCCGAGTACGCGTTCCGGCAGGACGAGTACGGCGGCGTCCGCGGCGCCGGTGAGGGCGAGTTCGGGGGCGTAGATCCGGCCGAGCGCCCCGTAGACGGGCGGCAGCAGATAGAACGCGCCGACCAGGCCGAGGACGACGAGGGTGGTGCGGCGGGCGGCCCGCCCGTCGGGGCTGGTGTAGAAGCGGACGGCGACGTGCGGCAGGCCCATCGTGCCGAGGAAGGTGGCGAGGATGAGCCCGTACGTGGCGTACAGATGGGAGCCGTCACGGCCGCCGGACAGGGGCTGCGACCAGCTCGACGGGTCGGCCTCCGACGTCACCCGCTGGGGGACCTCGGTGCCGGCGGGCAGCCCGAGCCGGGTACCGGCGGCGATCCGGTGCTCGCCTTCGTCGAGGGTGACGGTACGCCCCGGGTACGCGGTCCCGTCGACGGTGCCTTCGACGTCGAGGGTCAGCGGCTTCGCCAGCTCGATCCGTACGGAGTCGTCGATGGTGACGGCGGTGTGCTCGCGCAGGACGGCGGGGGCGTCGAACCGGGCGCGCGGGGTGTCGTCGGCGGCCCAGGCGGCGGCCAGGAAGAGGGCGGGGACCAGCAGGGCGGTCAGCTTCAGCCAGTACTGGAACGCCTGGACGAAGGTGATGCTCCGCATGCCGCCCGCCGCGACGGCCCCGGTCACGACGACGGCGACGACGACCCCGCCGACCCAGCCGGGCGCGCCGGTCAGGATCTCCAGGGTGAGCCCCGCGCCCTGCAACTGCGGCAGCAGATAGAGCCAGCCGATCCCGACCACGAAGAGCGACGCCAGCCGGCGGACGGCGGCGGACTCCAGCCGGGCCTCGGCGAAGTCGGAGAGGGTGTACGCGCCGGAGCGCCGGAGCGGGGCGGCGACCAGGACCAGCAGAAGGAGGTATCCGGCGGAGTAGCCGACGGGGTACCAGAGCATCTCGGGGCCCTGGAGGAGGACGAGACCCGCGATCCCGAGGAAGGAGGCGGCGGAGAGGTATTCGCCGCTGATGGCGGCGGCGTTGAGGCCCGGTCCCGCGGTGCGGGACGCGACGTAGAAGTCGGATGTGGTCCGGGAGATCCGCAGCCCGAGCCCGCCGATGAGGACGGTGGCGAGCACGACGGCGGTCACGGCCGCCACGGCGTACGTCTGGTTCACCGGGGCCCGCCCAGCGGTGTGCCGGGGACGGATCGGTACGGCGCGCCGCGGCCGGATATCGCGGGGTGCGGGCTCGGCGGGGACGGGGCCACCGGTCAGCGGCCTTCGAGGAGCCGGAGGAAGTCGCGTTCGTTGCGTTCGGCGCGGCGTACGTACCAGCGGGCCGTCAGCCACATCACGGGGTGGACCCCGACGCCCAGCGCCGCCCAGACGAAGGGCTCGGGCGACGGTGCCCGGCCGTCGAAGGCGGACGGCAGGGCGAACAGCAGCGGCAGGGTGCCCACCAGCAGGGCGAGGACGCCGACGGCGTGGAGCGCCGTCCGCAGCTGGCTGCGCATCAGGGACCGGATGTAGGTGGCGCCGAGGGTCGTCTGTTCGGTGATCTCCGAGCGGGCCGGCGCGGGTCCCGGCGCCCGCCGTCCCGCGCGGGGCACCCCGGTCACCACCTCACGGCGTGGCCGCTGCTCTCCCGGCATCGTCGCCTGCTCCCTCGGGCGAGCCGTAACCGGTCGGACCGGCCCCGGCGCCGTACGGCAGCGGGGGCGGGGGCTGTGTCGTCGAAGTCCCGCCCGGCCGCGGCGTCCAGCGCGTGGACGACGCTCCTCCGAGGACAAGCCCCGGGGAGTCTACGGGGATGTCCCCCGGCCGTCGACGCCGTCGCGGCACGGATCGGCGCCGGTTGCGGGCCGGGCGCGGACGGCCGGCCGGCCGGGGCTTCCCACCGGAACGACACCGGGCGGGGTCGACCGCTGGGCGGCCGGTGCCGACCGTTCGTCGCCGCGCGCCGCCGTCCGCCGCGCCGCCCCGCCCATCCACCGAGCGGTTCGGCTCCGAAGCCGCTCGGGCACGCGTCGCGTCACTAGCCTTGATCGTGGAATGAAGGGGTCCGATGTCCGATATCGAAGCGCTGCTGGCGGAGCTCCGGAGCCTGCCGGAGACCCGGGCGTCCAGCGCCCGTGAACTCCAGGCCCTGCTCGGTACCGTCACGAGCGCCGCCGGGCGGTGGGCCGATGTGCTGTACGCCGTCCACGAGTCGGCGCACGGTCTGGTCGGCCCGCGCGCCGACGCGGCCCTGGCGGTGGCCTTCCGCCGGGCCGAGGAGTCCTACGTCGAGCTGGAGATCGCCCTGCGGGACCTCGGGCCGCGACCGTCGTACGGCGACGGCGCGGGCGCGTCCCGCCCGGGGCAGGTCCCGCCGGGGTAGCTCCGGGCCGGGCCCGCCCGCCGAACGGCCCCGGACCCGGCCGAACGCCCCGCACCCGCCCGCACAGCCGCCACGGCCGTACGGGCGCCACGGCCGGGGTCAGCCGCGGGCGTGCCGCATCAGCAGATCCCGCAGCTGGCGGGCGTGGCGGCGGCTGACCGCCAGTTCGGCGGTGCCGACCCGCACCGTGGTGGCCCCGGCGTCCAGCCGGAGTTCGTCGATCCGGGCCAGGGCCACCAGATGGCTGCGGTGGATCCGGACGAAACCGTGCACCGCCCACCGCTCCTCCAGGGTGGACAGCGGGATGCGGACCAGATGGCTGCCGTCGGCGGTGTACAGCCGCGCGTAGTCGCCCTGGGCCTCGGCGTAGGCGATGGAGTCGATGGCGACGAAGCGGGTGACACCGCCGAGTTCGACGGCGATCTGCCCACTGCCCGCCACTGTCCCGGGCACGGCGGTCCGCCCCGGGGGTGCGCCCGCGCCCTCGGCGGGCCGGGCGTCGCGGACGGCCCCGACCCGGTCCGAGACCCGTCGTACGGCCTCCGCCAGCCGTTCCCGCCGTACCGGCTTCAGGATGTAGTCGACGGCCTTCAGGTCGAACGCCTGTACCGCGAAGCCCTCGTGGGCGGTGACGAACACGATCAGCGGTGGATGGGC
Source organism: Streptomyces sp. NPDC059248 (assembly GCF_042753905.1). Taxonomy (NCBI): domain Bacteria; kingdom Bacillati; phylum Actinomycetota; class Actinomycetes; order Kitasatosporales; family Streptomycetaceae; genus Streptomyces; species Streptomyces sp. NPDC059248. Next base: position 11,848 of record NZ_JBHYZV010000002.1, read on the forward strand.
GAAGCGGGCCAGCAGCTTGGCCACGTCGAGACCGGTGAGACCGGCCATATGGATATCGAGGAAGACGACGTCCAGCCCGCTCGCCCCGTCGTCGCCTCCGGGCGCGGCGTCCAGCGCGGCGGTGATCCGGCGGAGCGCGTCGGTGGCGTCGGTGGCGCCTTCGGCGCCGGCGATCCGGGGGTCGGAACGGAGCAGATAGAGGAGTTCCTCCAGTGCGGGGCGTTCGTCGTCGACGGCGAGGGCGCGCAGCATGGTGCGGAGTGTAGGCGCGCGTCGGCCGCCGGGCCACGGCCGCACCCATCCGAGCCGGGAGCGACCTGGCGTACCGGCAGGGTGTACTAGTAGTACACACCACTGGTGTGTACTATCGGTATATGAGTCCACTCCCCCGTTTCCGCCGATTGCCTCCCGAGCGCCGGGAGGCGATCCTGCGCGTCGCCCGGCGGCACTTCGCCGAGCAGGGCCCGGAAGGCGCCTCGTACAACCGGATCATCGAGGCCGCCGGGTTCTCCAAGACCGCCGCCTACCAGTACTTCGACGGTCGGGACGATCTGCTCGCCACCGTGCTCGACGATGTGCTGGAACGGCTCCTCGGTGTGCTCGGCCCCTGGACACCGGCCCCGGATCCGGCGGCTTTCCGGGCCGCGCTCGAAGCGGGGACCCGGTCCCTGTCCGCGCATCTGCGGGAGCATCCCGACGATCTCGCGCTCGCCGAGGCGGCCGCCGCGCGGCCCGCGGGCGCGGCCTGGGCGGGCTGGTTCGACGCCCTCATCACCGATGGGCAGCGGCTCGGTGTCGTCCGTACGGATGTGGACCGCGCGCTGCTGGTCGCGACCACCGCCGCGGTGCTGCGGGCGGGCGACGCCTGGACCCTGGCCGCCTGGCGGGCGGGCGGCGAACCCGATACCGGGCAGGTGTGGGAGTTGCTGCACGGGCTGTGGGGCGGAGGGGCCGGCGGTGCGCGCTGACCTGGAGACCGACTGGGAGATACCGGCGACCCCCAAGGGGCTCACCGGGCGGCTCGAACGGTTTATGGGCCCCGGCAAGACCACCGCGGAGTCAGTGGTCGAGGCCGTCGGCGGGACGCTCTGCGTGCTCTTGCTCGCGGCCGGGGTCTGGTCGTCGGACGTCCACCGGGACTGGTCCGGCCTCCAGCTCGCGATCGTGGTGCTCGCCGGGCTCGATCTCGTCGGCGGGATCCTCACCAACGCGACCAACGCCGCCAAACGCTGGTACCACCGCGAGGATCCGAAGGCCCGGCGCGGGCGGATCGTCTTCGTCCTCGCCCATCTGGGCCATCTCGCCGCGATCGGACTGATCGTGCTGGAGGGCGACTGGCACTGGGCGCTGGGCAACGCCGGGCTGCTGCTGTGGGGCGCGGGCGTCGTGGAGTTCACCCCGCTGGAGCTGAAGAGGCCCGTGGCGATGGGGGTGTACACGGCCGCGGTCGTGGTGAACCTCTTCTGGCTGCCGGTGCCGGACGCGCTGCTCTGGATCGCCCCGCTGTTCTTCCTCAAGCTCCTGGTCTGCCATCTGGTGCCGGAGGCCCCGCTGCGCCGCAGGAGGGCCGATGGCTGAGGGGAGGACCGGGTGGCGGGTGGCGGAGGCGCCCGGTCCTGCCGTCTGCGCCGAGGTGCTGGCGGCGGCCTTCGCCGAGGAGTCCACCGCCCGCTGGATCTGCCGCGGCTCGGACGCGGTACGGGGGCGGTGGTTCGCCGCCCTGCTCCGGACCCAGGCCACCGTGGCGGGCGGGCGCCGACTGCTGGTGACCGACCCGGACGGGCGGGCCGTCGGCGCGGCGGTGCTCACCCCGCCGTCCGGCCGGCCGCCGGTCGGCGCCCGGGTGACCTGGACGGCCCGCACCCTGGCGCACTGCGGCGGGCGGGCCCTGACCAGGACCCTGCGGTATCTGGCCGTCACGGAACGGTCGGCACCGCCGGACGCCTGGACCCTGGAGTTCATCGGGGTCCGGCCCGAGTACGCCGGGAAGGGGGCCGGGCGGCGGCTGCTGGAAGAGCTGCCGGCGAGCGCACCGGCACCGGGCGGGATCTTCCTGACCACGTCGGACACGGCCAATGTCGGCCTCTACGAGAGCTTCGGCTTCACGGTCACCGGACGGCTGCGGATCGGGCCGCTGGAGACCGTCGCCATGTGGCGGGCGCCGGGACCGCCACCGCCCCGTTGACCGGCGGCGGACGGCGGTTACTTCAGCAGCCGGGACATCCGCCGGTCCGCCAGGGGTTTGCCGCCGGTCTGGCAGGTGGGGCAGTACTGGAGCGACGAGTCGCTGAACGACACCTCCCGGATGGTGTCCCCGCACACCGGGCACGGCTGGCCGGTTCTGCCGTGGACCCGCAGTCCGCTCTTCTTCTCGCCCTTGAGCCGTCCGGCGGCCACGCCCCGGGAGCGTTCGACGGCCTCGGCGAGGGTGGCGCGCAGCGCCTCGTACAACCGGGTGATGTCGTCGTCGTCGAGATGCCGGACCTGTTTGAAGGGGGACATCCGGGCGGCGTGCAGGATCTCGTCGCTGTAGGCGTTGCCGATGCCCGCGATCAGGCTCTGGTCGCGCAGGGCGCCCTTGATCTGCCGGTGCTCGCCCGCGAGGAGCGCGGCGAAGGCGTCGCGGTCGAAGGCGTCGGCGAGGGGGTCGGGGCCGAGGCGGGCGATCGCGGGGACGTCGGCGGGGTCCCGGACGAGATGGACGGCGAGGCGTTTGGTGGTGCCCGCCTCGGTGAGGTCGAAGCCCGCGCCCGATGCGAGCACGGCCCGCAGGGCGAGGGGGCCCTTCCCGGGGCGCGGCGGTGTCGCGGGGGTCTCGTCCCGCCAGCGCAGCCAGCCCGCGCGGGCGAGATGGATCGCCAGATGGAGATCGTCCATGCCGATGTCCAGCCATTTGCCGTGGCGGGCGACGCCGGTGACGGTACGGCCTTCGACGGCGCCGAGCGGCGGATCGTACGTCTTCAGCACGCTGATGTTCAGGGGTTGTACCCGGGCGATCCGCTCACCCGTCAGTCTGCCGTCGAGGAACTCTCGCAGCGATTCCACCTCGGGTAGCTCCGGCATGTCTCCAGACTGCCGCAGCGCCGACGGGGCCGCAGCCCGGGTCCGCGGGCCCGGCTCGGGTCAGCCGGTGCGGGTCGGTCCGCGGGCGCGGCTCGGGTCAGCCGGCGCGGGTCGCGGCGACCAGTTCGGCCAGTTCCCGTGCCGTCGCCGCGCCCAGCCGGGCCACGTCCGGCACCGCCTGCCCGTCGGCGACGAGACCGACATGGATCCCGCCGCCGTACGAGGTGAGCGCCACGGCCAGGGAGTGGCCCCGGGCCAGGGGTGCCATCGGGTACAGGGACCGCAGCGGGCAGCCGCCGAGGGAGAGTTCCGAACGCGGCAGCGGGACGCTGGTGACCACCAGGTCGAAGAGCACCCGGGCCGCGCCGCCCGCGAGGGGCGCGCCGAAGCGGTGGGCGATGGGCGGCAGTTGGTCGGCGAGTACGGCGAGCGCCCCGGCGCCCCGCAGCGGCCCGGCTTCCTTGTTGCGGTCCATGGCCCGGCGGACCCGGTCGAGCCGGGTCCGCGGGTCGGGTTCGGCGACGGGCAGGTCGAGGAGGTACGCGGAGAGTTCGTTGCCGGGGCCGATGGGGCCGCCGGGGCGGCGGCGGGAGACGGGGACGAGGGCGCGCGGCCCGTCGGCGGGCAGCGGTTCGCCGCGTTCGTCGAGCCAGCGGCGCAGTCCTCCGGCGACGACGGCGAGCAGGACGTCGTTGGTGGTGCCGCCGAACGCCTTGCGCACCAGGCGGACGTCTTCGGTGTCGAGGACGGCGGTGCCGAGCCGGCGGGTGCCGCTCGTCCCGGCCGCCAGCGACGGCGGCAGGGCGCGCGGATCGAGCCGGCTGGCCAGGACGACGGAGGCGCCGACGCCGACGGCCCGGCCGAGGTCGTCGATCCGGTCCCGGGCGACGCCGACGAACCGTCCGGGGTCGCTGAACCAGGGGCGGCCCGGCGCGGCGGCGGCGCCCTGCAGCCGGGCCCTGGCGCGGGCGCGGACGCCCCGGGGATCGGCGATCTCGTCGAAGATCGCCGACCCGATGGAGACCGCCCTCATCCCGTCCGCGAGGGCGTGGTGGAGCTTGACGAGCACCCCGAAGGGGTCCTCGGGGCGGCCGGTCAGCAGATACATCTCCCACGGCGGACGGCCCCGTTCGAGGGGGCGCTCCATCAGCTCTCCGGCGACGGCGACGGCCTCGTCCGCCAGGGGCGCGTCACCGGGGAGCCGGACCCGGTGGACATGGCGGGTGACGTCGAAGTCGGGGTCGGGGATCCAGACGGCCCCGCCGACGGGCAGCAGGACGTCCCGGACCCGGGACCGCAGCCGCCGTACGGCCGCCGCCCGGGTGGCGAGCAGGGCAAGCAGGGCATGCGCGGGCGGTGGCCGGTCCTGGCCGTGCGCCGGATCGGGCCCGGGATCGGGGTCGAAGAGCGCGAGGGCGCCGAGATGCATCGGGTGACCGGCGGATTCGAGATGCCAGAACGCCAGGTCGAGGGGGGCGAGTCGCTCGGTGCTCGGGCTCACGGTGGCCTCCGGCTCGGGGGTCCGGTCGGATGTCGGGCCGCCCCGGGTCCCGATGGCGGCGGCCGGTTTCCCGGTGTCCGGGGCGGGCCGGCCGCGAACCGGGGGACGGCGGTCCACGGCCCCGGATGACGACGGTTCCCTGACGACCGAGGACGATGGCTTTACTGACAGTGACCCTAGCCGGTCGTTCCGTTCCGCGCCTCCGTCCGCGGCCGTCCGCACCGCCGGCGGACCCGAACGGCCCGAACGGCCCGTCCCGACCGACGGTCGGCGGCCCGTACGGGGCCGGACGGCGGCGCCTCACTTCCGGAGTCGGCGCCTCACGTCCGGGGACGGCACGTCGTGATCGTCCGGGACCGGCGCATCGTCATCGTCCGGGGATGGCACGTCGTGATCGCCCGGGGACGGCACGTCGTCATCGTTCGGGAACGGCGAAGGTGCACCACACGCACTTCCCGCTGCCCCGCGAGTCCACACCCCACGCGTCCGCCAGCCGGTCCACCAGCAGCAGTCCGCGGCCCGACACCCCGTCCTCCCCCGCCTCCCGGCGTCTGGGCAGCGCGCTGGAGCCGTCCTCGACGTCGACCCGCAGCCGCCGCGGCGGCCCCGGCAGGATCCGTACGGTCACCTCCGCCGGGCCCTCGGTGTGCATCAGCGCGTTGGTCACCAGCTCGTCGGCGACCAGTTCGATCTCGTCGGCCCGCGCCCCGGCGCCCCAGGCCGTGACCGCCGAGCGGACCAGCTGCCGGGCCGAGCGGAGCGCCTCCGGGTCGTTCTGGGCGACGTGCTGGTGGAGCCGGCCGCCGGACCGCGGGGTGAGCGTGCCGCGACGGCGCAGCAGGAGCAGGGCCACATCGTCATCGCCGCCCCGTTCGTCGACGACGTCGCAGAGGTGGTCGGCGAGCCGCTGGGGGTCCCGGGGCCCGCCGCGTACCAGCCCGGTCAGCAGTTGCAGTCCGTCGTCGAGGTCGGCGCCCGGCTGCTCCACCAGGCCGTCGGTGTAGAGGAGCAGGGTCTGTCCGGGGTCGAGTTCGACGGTGGTGACGGGGTAATCCAGCCGTCCGAACTCGGCGGACAGGCCGAGCGGCAGCCCGCCGTCGACGGGGACGCGGCGGCAGCTTCCGTCCGTGTCGCGCAGCAGCGGGTCGACATGGCCGGCCCGGACGATCTGCACCACCCCGGTCGACAGGTCGACCTCGGCGTAGAGGCAGGTGGCGAAGCGGTCGGTGTCGAGTTCGTCGAGGAAGCCGGAGGCCCGGGCCATCACGGTGGCGGGGGTGTGGCCCTCGGCCGCGTACGCCCGCAGCACGATCCGCAGCTGGCCCATGACGGCCGCCGCGTCCGTGTCATGGCCCTGGACGTCCCCGATGACGGCGCCGACCCGGCCGCCGGGCAGGGTGATCACGTCGTACCAGTCGCCGCCGATGTCGCGGCCCATCCGGGCCGACCGGTAGCGTACGGCGATCTGGGCGCCGGGTACGTCGGGAATGCGGCGCGGCAGCATCGCCTGCTGGAGCCCCTCGGCCAGATCGTGCTCCTGGTCGTAGAGGACGGCGCGCTGGACGCTCTGGGCGATGGTGCTGCCGAGGGCGACGAGCAGATTGCGCTCCTCGGCGGAGAAGTCGCTCCGGTCGTCGTAGAGCAGTCCGAAGGCGCCGATGGGGCGGCCCTGGGCGATCAGGGGGAGATAGGCGGCGGCCCGTACCCCGAGCCCCGTGATGTTCGGCCACAGGATCGGGAAGGACCGGGCGAAGTCGTCGGAGCCCTCGATGAAGCGGGGCGCCAGGGTGCGGATGGCCTCACTCATCGGGTACGGCTCGTCGACGCGGGTGAAGCGGGTGCCGGGGACGAACGCCTCCTGCGGGCCCTCGGCGACCAGATGGATCCGGCCGCCCGGCTCCAGCAGGCCCATGACCAGGCTGCGGGCGCCGAAGATCTCCAGACCGTGGGCGTCCTTGAGGACGTCGATCACGTCCTGGACGGTCCTGGCGTGCGCGAGCGCGGCCGTGGTGGCCTCGACGACGCTGGTCTGCCGGCGGCGCTCGGTGTCGGCGGCGATCCGGACGGTGGAGTCCGCCAGCTCGGCCGTGGCGTCCCGCACGATGCCGATGATCCGCACCGGGCGGCCTTCGGCGTCCCGGCGGACGCAGCCCTGGGAGTGGGTCCAGCGCAGGGTGCCGTCGCGGCGGCGGATGCGGAAGTAGGCGCCGTAGTGCTCCCGGCCGCTCTTGAGGGCCTGGGCCACCCGGGCGTCGAGACGCGCCGCCTCGTCGGAGGGCATCCGTGCCATCACACTGGCCCGCCGCCCGTCGTAATCGCCGGGTGGCAGGTCGAGCACCTCGTGCGCGGGCGGGTCCAGATGCATCAGTCCGCTGGCCAGGTCCCAGTCGAAGCTGCCCATCAGGTTGAGGGTCAGACTTCGGCCCGGATCGGCGGGCCAGTCGCCGGGAAGCGTCCGGGCCCCCGCCACCCGATCAACCATGCCGCCACTCTGCCATCATTTGCCGGATTATTCGAACGATTGTCTACGGGTTCGGCGGGTCAGCCCGCGTAGGTGTCCGGCTCCCCGGCCGCACCGGATCCGGTCTCCACGGGGCCCTGAAGGACATCCGCGTCCTCGCCGGGGAGGAGATCGAATCCCTCGGCGTCCCGAGCGTCAGGGACGTCCCGGCCGTCCAGCGGGTCCAGCGGGTCCAGCGGGTCGATCTCGGCGTCCGCGTAGTCCTCCCCGGCCGCGGCGCCCTCGCCGTCCGGTGCGAACAGGGGCTCGCCGGGAGCCGTGTCCCGCGCGACCCCGGTGTCGTCCGCGGCCCCGGTGTCGTCCGGGGCGTCGGGGGCGGCGGCGGCCTCCTGTTCCCTCGCCGCCGGATACGCGTAGACGTCGTCGGGGTTGACCGGGGGCACCACGTCGGGCCGCCGGTCCTCCTCGCCGTCCGTGCCGGTCGCCCGGTCGATCCAGGTGTCCTCGGAGACGTCGACGATGACCAGGCTCTCCAGGGGCCTGGTGGTGGCCTTGACCACCACGACCCGGTCCGTGCGGTACCCCTTCCACGCGGCCCCCCGCTGGATCACCCCGCCTTTCACGGCGACGGGCGGGGACAGCGGTGTCCCCGAAGCGCACCGCACCCGGGGCACGCCGTACCGGTCCACCAGCACCGCCGTCCCCGCCTGGAGCACCAGCTGGCGGGCGGGGACCGCGCCCCCTCCGGCGCGGTAGCCGTGGCCGGAGACACGGGTGTCCGCCCGCAGCACCACGGGCGTAAGACCGCGCAGAAAGGCCGGGAGGCGGCCGCGGGAGACATCCGCGCCGTCGGCGAAGGCGCCCGCCTTGGCGTCGTCCGCCCGCAGCAGGGTGAGCTGGCGTTCGACGTCGCAGCTCCCGACCGAGCGGGTACCGCCGTACAGCCCCGGTGTGGCGCCCGACATGGTGCGCAGGGTGTGGCCGCGTTCGGGCGCGCCACCACCGCCGGTGCCCGGGACGACGGGCTCGGGTACGGGGGTGGAGAGCGTCCTGGCGCTGGTCGCGGTGTACGGATCGGGGCCCTGCTCCGTCGCGGGCCGGAGATGGACCTCCTCGTCCCGCTCCCGTTCCTGCCCCGTACCGCCGCCGCAGCCCGCGGCGAGGACGCCGATGCAGACGGCGGCGGGCAGGGCGGCGACCGCCAGCGGCCACCGGCGGCCGGGCCTCGCCCGTCCGTACAACTTCCGCTTCCGCATGGTCCGCTTCCGCCTCTCCGCCCGTTCCTCCGGGGTGCCGATGCCGTGGCCGCGCAGCCGGGACCCGGGGTCCGCGGTGCCTCTGCGTCCTTTCTTCCGGATCCGCCCGGACCCCGCGACTTGAACGCGTTCAACAGTGCGCCTAGGCTCGGCCGTCAGGGGGAAGGACTTCATGGGGGTGGCACATATGGCGTCGGCGGTGGTGGGCCTGGTGACCCGGCTCGTGGAACGGGCGTCCGGCGGCGGCGGGGCACCGCGGCCGCCCGGCGGGCTCGTCCCCCTCCGGGCCGTCCCGACGTACCCGGAGACGGGGGCGACCCGGCTGGGACCGATGCCCGACGGCTACAGCCATCTGCACCACACGGTCCGGATCGGCCGCGGACGCGCGGTGTACGAGGCCGCGGGCGCGGCCGTCCTCGACTGGCGGATGCACGGCGCGTCCGGCACCCGGCCGCGGACCACCGGGCCGCGGGCCGAGCCGGGGACCCAGGTGGAGGTGTCCCTGGGTGTCGGGCCGCTGCGGATCTCGGGGCGCTGCGCGGTCGTCTGGGCGGAGACGGGCCCGGCGCGTACCGGCTTCGGCTACGGCACGCTGCCGGGCCACCCGGAACGCGGCGAGGAGTGCTTCGTCGTCGACATCCGGGACGACGGCTCGGTCTGGTTCACCGTCATGGCCTTCAGCCGCCCGGCCCGCCCGCTGGTCCGGCTCGCCGGTCCGCTGGTACCGCCGGTGCAGCGCGCCTACGCCCGCCGGCTGGGCCGTACGGTACGACGGCTGGCGGCCCCGGCGGGCGCGTCCCGGGTGCCGGGTCCGTACGCGCCGTCGGATACTGGACGCGATGGAGTGGTTCGGTGACGACGGCTACTGGCTGAGCCGTCTGCTCTTCCAGCGGGCCCTGGCGGCCGTGTACCTGGTCGCCTTTCTCACGGCGGCGCTCCAGTTCCGGGCGCTGATCGGCGAGAAGGGCATGCTGCCCGTGCCCGCGTATCTGCGCGGGCTGCCGTTCCGCAGGGCGCCGGGGATCTTCCGGTTCCACTACTCGGACCGGCTGTTCGCCCGCTGCGCCTGGGCGGGGGCGGCGCTCTCCGCCGCGCTGGTGGCGGGGGCCGCCGACGACCTCCCGCTCGCCGCGGCGATGGCCTGGTGGGCGGTGCTGTGGGTGCTGTACCTCTCCATCGTCAACGTCGGCCAGATCTGGTACGGCTTCGGCTGGGAGTCCCTGCTGCTGGAGACCGGTTTCCTCGCGGTCTTCCTCGGCAACGACCGGACCGCTCCCCCGGTCCTGGTGCTGTTCCTGCTGCGCTGGCTGCTGTTCCGGGTGGAGTTCGGGGCCGGGATGATCAAAATGCGCGGCGATCGGTGCTGGCGCGATCTGACGTGTCTGTACTACCACCACGAGACCCAGCCGATGCCGGGCCCGCTGAGCCGGTTCTTCCACCGACTGCCCCGCCCGCTGCACCGGGTGGAGGCCGCGGCCAACCATGTCGCGCAGCTCGTACTGCCGTTCCTGCTCTTCACGCCCCGACCGGTGGCGACCGCGGCGGCCGGTCTGATCGTCTGCACCCAGCTGTGGCTGGTGCTGTCCGGCAACTTCGCCTGGCTGAACTGGCTGACGATCGCCCTGGCGCTCTCGGCGGTCGACGGGTCCCTGATCGCCTCCCCGCCGCACGCCCTGCCCGCGCCACCGCTCTGGTACGCGGTCCTCGTCTTCGCGGTCACCGCCCTGGTGGCGGTCCGCAGCTACCGGCCGGCGCGCAATCTGCTCTCCCGGGAGCAGCGGATGAACACCAGCTGGGATCCGCTGCACCTGGTCAACTCCTACGGCGCGTTCGGCTCGGTGGGCCGGGTACGGCGGGAGGTGGTGATCGAGGGGACGGACGAACCGGCCGTCGGCCCGGACACGGTGTGGCGGGAGTACGGCTTCCGGGGCAAGCCGACGGATCCGTACCGGATGCCCCGTCAGTTCGCCCCGTACCATCTGCGGCTGGACTGGCTGATGTGGTTCGCGGCGCTCTCGCCGGGCTACGCCCGCCCCTGGTTCGGGCCGCTGCTGGAGCGGCTGCTGGCGGGTGACCGGGACACCCTGCGGCTGCTGGGGGCGAATCCGTTCCCGGACGCCCCGCCGGCCTTCGTACGCGCCCGGATCTGGCGCTACCGGTACACCACCCGGCGCGAGCGGCGGGAGACGGGCGCGTGGTGGCACCGGGACGGGGTACGGGAGTTCTGGCCGCCGACACGGCTCGACCGCTGACCCGGACCCGTCCGGCAGCGGCGTCCGGCACCGGCCCGATCCGGCGCGATGCCCCCGGCGGGCCGGTCGGGGGCCGGACGATGCCGGACGGCTCCCGGAACGCCCGTGCCCCCGCCGGTTCGGCGGGGGCACGGGCGTCGGGCGGATGATCCGCCGATCAGTCGATCAATTCCGGTCAGTCGATTCCGGGCAGGATATGCGGCTCGGCGAGATCGTCCTCGTATCCCGCCAGCCGGATCGGGGCCGACCTGGCCCACACGTCCAGACTGCCGAGCTTCTCCGAGCGGGCGACCCGCTCCCGGGTGCGTTCCGGGGGGCGCGTCTCGTGCTGCTTCACCTCAGGTGTCACCGCGAACTCCTCTGTGTCGCGTAACAAGGGACAGGGCGATTCGGTCGCGGTGGCGCCGGCTTTCGGGCGGGACCGCAGCCTGGTTGCAGACGTGTCCCAGGACGGCCAAGGGGCTTTTGTGGATCCTCTTGGTGGCGTCCGTGCCTCTCAGAGTAACCACATGAGCGGGTGGCCGCTCGATGGGTACTGGAGAATTCCTCGCATTCCAGCCGTGATCCGATCGAAGAACCGCGGCGGCGGGGCCCGGGAGAAGGGCCTGACCGATGTGAGGGGTGGTGCCCCGGATGGAGCAGTGGCATCGGTGACGCGAGTGGTTACCGAGCGGAAACGTTTCGGCGGTCGCGGCCGTCCGACGGCCGCCCCGGATTCGGCGAATTCCGGCCGCTCGGGACGGGCCCGCCGGGGCCGGGTGGCCGGTTCACCGCCGTACGGCGCAGGGGCCCGGGACCGGGCCGGGTGGCCGGTTCACCGCCCATAGGGCGCCGGGCGGCGCCGGGAGAGGGGTCTACCGCCCGCCCGGCGCGGGACGCCCTACCACTTCCCGGGCGCGTAGTCCTTGAGGAAGCAGCCGTACAGGTCCTCGCCCGCCTCGCCGCGCACGATGGGGTCGTAGACCCGGGCCGCGCCGTCGACCAGGTCGAGCGGGGCGTGGAAGCCCTCGTCGGCCAGCCGCATCTTGTCCGGGTGCGGGCGCTCGTCGGTGATCCAGCCGGTGTCGACGGCCGTCATCAGGATCCCGTCGGAACGGAACATCTCCTCGGCGCTGGTGCGGGTGAGCATGTTCAGCGCCGCCTTGGCCATATTGGTGTGCGGATGCCCGGCACCCTTGTAGCCGCGGCTGAACACGCCTTCCATGGCGGAGACGTTGACGACGTACGTCCGGCGCGCGGACGCCGCAGCCATCGCCGGGCGGAGCTTGCTGATCAGGATGAACGGCGCGGTCGAGTTGCAGAGCTGGACCTCCAGCAGCTCGACCGGGTCGACCTCGGAGACGGTCTGGATCCAGCTGTTGGTGGGGTCCAGATCGGGTACGAGCCCGCCCGCGTCGATCGCCGTACCGGCTTCGATCCGGGCCGGGGTCGCCGATCCGGAGATCAGGGCGAGCCCGGTGACGTCCGCCGCCGTCAGGCCCTCGCCCGCGGCGCGCGGCAGGGCGGCGACCGCGTCCACGGCGCCGCTGCCGAAGGTGCCGATCACCTCGGCGGGGGGCAGCTCGCCCGCAGGCAGCGGCGCGGACTCGGCGGCGACCAGCTCGCGGTAGGCCGACGGGGAGCGGCGGACGGTCTGCGCCGCGTTGTTGATCAGGATGTCCAGGGGCCCTTCGGCCGCGACCGAGTCGGCGAGGGCGACGACCTGCGCCGGGTCCCGCAGATCGATCCCGACGATCTTGAGCCGGTGGATCCAGTCGTCGCTGTCGGGCATGGCCTTGAAGCGGCGGATGGCGTCATGGGGAAAGCGGGTGGTGATCGTGGTGTGGGCCCCGTCACGGAGCAGCCGCAGCGCGATGTACATCCCGATCTTGGCCCGGCCGCCGGTGAGCAGCGCGCGCCGGCCTGCGAGGTCGGTACGGGCGTCCCTGCGGGCCCGGTTCTCGACCGCGCACGGCGGGCAGAGCTGGTGGTAGAAGGCGTCGACCTCGACGTACCTGGTCTTGCAGACGTAGCAGGACCGGGGGCGCCTGAGTATGCCCGCGAGGTCGCCGCTGACCGACGAGGACGGCAGCAGGCCCTCGGTCTCGTCGTCGATCCGCTCGGCGGACCCGGTGGCGGTGGCCTCGGTCACGGCCTTGTCGTGCGCGGTCTTGGAGGCCCGGCGCTCCTGGCGCCTGCGCTGCTTGACCGTACGGTAGATGCCCGCGGTGGCGCGGCGGACGGTGATCGCGTCGGGGTGGTCGACGTCCAGCTGGTCCAGCTCGTCCAGCACGCTGAGGCAGACGGCCAGCCGCTCCGGGTCGATACCGGGCCCGTACGTGGCGGGGCTGTCCTCTGTCACCGTCATGAGCTGTGCCATTCCTCGATCGCGGGGCACGCGGGGCGGACCGCGCACTGATCACCCGGGGGTTCCAAAATCGCGATTTTACCGAGTGGAGGGGTACGGACCAAATGTGATCGTCCCGGCCGGTGCCCGGCCCCCTCCGCCGGCCCGGTTCCGGCGGCCCCGCTGCCCGGTTCAGCCGGGCCCGGCGGCTCCCCGCGGCCCCGGCGGAGCGTCGAAGGCGCAGTCGCCGCAGAGCCCGCCGCCCGTCCGGTAGTACAGACAGCAGCTGGTCCGCCGCATCCCCGGGCCCCGGACGGTCCCGGCGAGGTCGGGATGGGCGAAGAGCCCGTCGGCGAGGGTCCTGGCCCTGGCGGCGGCGTCGGTACGGCCGGTACGGCGGGCCCAGGCGTCGATCTCGCGGACCGCCCCGGCGAGCGCCGAGCCCGCGTTGCCCCACAGCAGCCGGGCCGAGACCGGGGTGTCGCGGCGCAGGGCCGCGGCGAGCGGCACGAGATGGGCTTCCTGGACGGCCGACCGGATCGCGGTGACCGAAGCGGGCACCGTGTGCGGGTCGGTCAGCAGCAGATCGTCCGGGGACGAACGGTCGTACGTCCAGCGGAGGTCGGCGGGGCGCAGCGCCGGGAGGGTGCCGTGGAGCGCGGCGGAGCCGAGGGCGACGGACCAGAGCCGGGCGGCGAGGCCGAGCTGGGCGACGGACGCGGCGACGCGCCGCTCACGGGCTCCGAGGCGGCCGGCGACCAGATCCACCCGGCGGGCGAGCGCGTCGGTGCCGCCCGCGTAGACGGCGGCGAGGGTGGGGGCGGTCGCCGCGCCCGGCTCCGTACCGTCGGGCTCCGCGGCGCCCTCCGGCGGCGCGCCCGTCGTGCGCAGGGCGAAGAAGCCCCCGATGGCTTCCAGCCCTGTTCTCCCGCTCATCGCGCCGCTCCTCCTCCTGCTTCCACGACCGTGCTGTGTTTCCGACGGTCCGACGGTCCGATGGATCGACGTTCCGGCGTTCCGGCGTTCCGGTGCCCGTCGACGGCTGTCGCATCGTGGCACGACGGGCGTACCGTGGTCGTATCGGCCGTCGAACCGCCGCGCGGGGCGCCGGTCGCGTCCCGTACGTCCCCCGGGCGCACGGGGCGGGTACGTCCGGACCCGCGGGTTCCGCCCCTTACTGGACGTCCCCCTGGTACTACCCCGCTGACCTGCTCGAACGCCGGGTCTCAGACTTGGGGCCTACGCTCGTACTCCGTCGGCAGTATGAGACATCGCCTGCTCCAGGACGACGACGGGACGTCGTAACAGAGGGATCGTGATCTCTATGAGTCCCCTTCTGCTCGCCGTGCTGCTGTCCTTGGTCTCCGCGGTCGCCTATGCGGCCGGGGCGATCGTGCAGGAGCACGTCGCGGCGACCGCGCGCGCCTACGCCCCCCTGAACCACGCCGGGTGGTGGTGTGCCGTGGCCCTCAACGGGGTCGGCGCGCTGCTGCATGTCATAGCCCTGGCCTACGGGCCCCTCAGTGTCGTCCAGCCGCTGGGCGCGCTGACGATCGTGTTCGCGCTGCCGCTGGCCGCGGTGTTCGTACGGCGGCGGGCGGGCGCCGCGGCTTGGCGCGGGGCGCTGTTGGCGACCGTGGGGCTCGCGGGGCTGCTGGTGCTCAGCGGCGACGCCGGGAACTCCGCGTCCTCGTCGCTGGGGACGGGTCAGCGGGGTCTGCTGGCGGCGGTGACGTTCGGGGCGGTGGCCCTGCTGTTCCTGGTGGCGCAGACGATCAACCGGCCGGTGCTGCGGAGCGTGCTGCTCGCGGCGGCCGCGGGCGTGGCGTTCGGTATCGCCTCGGTGTTCACCAAGACCGTGGCGGTCGACTGGGACTGGTCGGATCCGTTCGCCCAGTGGCCCAGCCTGATCGCGGTCGCCGTACTGGCCACCGGTGGACTGCTGTTGTCGCAGGCGTCGTACCGGGGCGCGGGGCTCGCGGCTCCGCTGGCGACGGTGACGGTGGTCAACCCGGTGGTCGCGACGGCGGTCGGGCTGACGATGCTCGGGGAGTCGTTCCGCGGCGGCGCGCCGGGCACGGTGCTGGCGATCGGCTTCGGCGCGGTGGCGGCGGCCGGGCTCGCGCTCCTCACGTCGGAGCGGCTGGCGGCCTCCCGCGACCGCGAGATCGCCGTGGCCGGCGGGGCGTCGGGGCACACCCGCGGGACACCGGCCGGGTCGTCCGGCGAGATGTCCGGTGAGCCGTCCGACGCCACGGGCGCGGCACCGGTGGCCGGGGGTCCGGCCACCGCCGGGGAGCTGCCGGGCGGTTCGTCGCGTACGGGGCACGGAGCGGCCGGGTCCGGCGGCCGGGGCGCGCCGAAGGCCGGGAGGCGGGGGTTTCGTACCTGCGGACACCGCCGTACGCGATACCGGGCCGCCGCCGGGCTCCGGGACCACCGGGCGGTACCGGCGCCCGCGGAGGGACGGCGGACCGCCGCGGCGGCGCGGCGCTCAGAGTGAGACGCCACCGGACCTGAGGTAGGCGACGGGGTCGATATCGGTGCCGTAGCCGGGGCCGGTACGGACCTCGAAGTGCAGATGGGGCCCCGAGCTGTTGCCGGTGTTGCCCGAGCGGCCGATGCGCTGGCCGCTGCCGACCTGCTGGCCCGAGCGCACGGTGAGCGCGGAGAGATGGGCGTACTGGCTGTACTTGCCGTCGTTGTGGCGGACGACGACCTGGTAGCCGTAGGCGCCGGCCCAGCCCGCGGAGACGACGAGACCGTTGGCGACGGACTTCACCGAGGTCCCGGTGGCGACGGGGAAGTCGACCCCGGTGTGGTAGCCGCTGGACCAGGCGGAGCCGGACTTGCGGTACGAGGTGCCGATGGAGCCGTCGACGGGGGCGCTGAGCCCGGCCCGGGACGGTGCGGCCTGCTGGGTCTTCCGGGGCTTGGCCTTCTGCTGGTGGCTCTGCGCGGGCTTGGCGGCGGGCCGTTCGGCCCGGTCCGTCCTCGCCTCGGGCGCGGCCTTGCGGGGCGCCTGCTTCCGGGTCTCGTCGCCGCTGGTCCGCTGACGGGGCGCGGGGGCGGCCGTCTTCGGGGTCCGGTCGGGGGTGGTCGCGCGCTCCTTCGCGGGCGCCGAGCCCTTGGTGCCGGCGGGCGCGGTCATCTTGATGACCAGCTTCTGGCCGGGATAGATCAGGTCGGGGTCGGAGCCGACGGTGTCGCGGTTCTGCTCGTAGAGGGCGGGCCAGCCGCCGCGGACGTTCTTCGCGTCGGCGATCCGGGAGAGGGAGTCGCCGCCGGCGACCGTATAGCCCTGGCGCTGGGTGGGGACCGTGGTCGGGGTCGCCTTCTGCTGCTTCGGGGGCGCGGTCCGCTGCGGGGCGGCCTTGCGCTCCTGGGGGGCGGCCGCGGTACGGCCGCCCTGCGCGGAGGCGGCCCGCTGGTCGCCCCCGCCGCGCTCGGGCGAGATGTCGGGGCTGTCGCCGCCGCGGGTGAGCCCGGCCTGGGAGGAGCAGGTGGGCCAGGCGCCGGGGCCCTGGGCGTCCAGGACCCGCTCGGCGACCGCTATCTGCTGGTCCTTGCTGGCGAGGTCGGCGCGGGGGGCGTACTCCCGGCCGCCGAACGCATCCCAGGTGGACTGGCTGAACTGGAGCCCGCCGTAGTAGCCGTTGCCGGTGTTGATCTTCCAGTTGTTGGTCGACTCGCAGGCGGCGACCTTCTCCCAGACGTCGACGGAGGCGGCCTGGCTGGTGCCCGCGGCGATCAGCGGGAGGGCCATTCCGGCGCCGCCCGCGGTGACCGTCAACGACGCACGGTTGATTCGGCTCGGCTGTTGGCGGCGGTGGCGACCGGTTGCGGCCATGGTGCTTCTCCCCCTGGGTGCAGGCAGAACTGATACGAACTGGTACGACGGTACGGCTGGTCGAGCTCAAGCACCGTAGATCACGGAACGGTCACGTACCAAGCCGTCAACCTAGGCCGTGCACTCGGGCCGTGACAAGGGCTCAGCCACCCGCGCACGGCGGCAGACGGGGGCGGACACCCTGGGCGGGCCGTTTTCACGGGGGTCCGGGACATCGCCCGAACGCCGCCGTATGCCCGTGGCATCGGGGCGAACATGGGCTCGGGCGGGGAAATTTTCGGGGCCCCGCAGGAATTGATGACGAGTGAGCGGCAGACCCGCGGCACCACGCACGACCGACCAATCGACCGGCAGGACATCACCCGTGCCCGGCGCGGGTGATGTTCGGCACATGCCTTCGGACTCCAGGAGTTTGCCATGAGCGGTACCGCCCGGATCGGCGTCACGGGACTCGCGGTGATGGGCCGCAATCTCGCCCGCAACTTCGCCCGCAACGGCTTCACGGTGGCGGTGCACAACCGGACGGCGGCCAAGACCAGGGCGCTGGTCGACGAGTTCGGCGACGAGGGCTCGTTCGTCCCCGCCGAGACCGCCGAGGAGTTCGTCGCGGCGCTCGAACGGCCGCGGCGGCTGGTGGTCATGGTCAAGGCGGGCGAGGCGACGGACGCGGTGATCGAGGAGTTCGCGCCGCTGCTCGACGAGGGCGATGTCATCATCGACGGCGGCAACGCGCACTTCGCCGACACCCGGCGCCGTGAGCGGGAACTGCGCGAGCGCGGCATCCACTTCGTGGGGACGGGCATCTCCGGCGGCGAGGAGGGCGCGCTGCACGGTCCGAGCATCATGCCCGGCGGTTCGGCCGAGTCGTACGCGTCCCTCGGCCCGCTCCTGGAGCGGATCGCGGCGAAGGCGCCCGACGGCGCGCCGACCGTGGCCCATATCGGCCCGGACGGGGCGGGGCACTTCGTCAAGATGGTGCACAACGGCATCGAGTACGCCGACATGCAGCTCATCGCCGAGGCGTACGATCTGCTCCGCTCGGTGGCGGGGTATTCGCCGGAGCGGATCGCCGAGACCTTCCGGGAGTGGAACCGCGGGCGGCTGGGCTCGTATCTGATCGAGATCACGGCGGAGGTCCTGGCCCATCGGGACGCGGCGACCGGGAAGCCGTTCGTGGACGTCGTCGCCGACCGGGCCGAGCAGAAGGGCACGGGCCGCTGGACGGTGCAGATCGCGCTGGACCTCGGGGTGCCCGTGTCGGGGATCGCGGAGGCGGTCTTCGCCCGCTCCGTCTCGGGCCACGCGGCGCTGCGGGAGGCGTCCCGGGACCTGCCGGGTCCCTCGCCGCGACCGCTCGGCGAAGCGGAGGCGGCGGCCTTCGCCGCGGCCGTGGAGCAGGCGCTGTACGCGTCGAAGATCGTCTCCTACACCCAGGGCTTCCACCAGATCGCCGCGGGCAGCGACGAGTACGGCTGGAACGTCGACCTCGGCTCGGTGGCGTCGATCTGGCGGGCGGGCTGCATCATCCGGGCGGACTTCCTCGACCGGATCCGGGAGGCGTACGACGTCCGTCCCGACCTGCCGAGCCTGCTGTCGGACAAGCAGTTCGCGGCGGAGATCGGCACGGCGCAGGACGACTGGCGGGAGGTCGTCGCGACGGCGGCCCGCCAGGGTGTGCCGACGCCCGGTTTCTCGGCGTCCCTGGCCTACTACGACGCGCTGCGCGCGGAGCGCCTCCCGGCGGCCCTCACCCAGGGGCAGCGCGACTTCTTCGGGGCGCACACCTATCGGCGTACCGACCGTGAGGGCTCGTTCCACACGCTGTGGGGCGGCGACCGCTCGGAGATCCCGGCGGGCTGACCCGCCTAGGTCGTTTCTTGTGGATCAGGCCGGATCAGGGAGCGGGGTCTGGTGCCGTGGATCGCAAGGCGGAGGATTGAGCCACTGCGGAGCATTGGTGATTGACGACAACGCGGCGAGGCGCGGTGCCAGGGCACGCGAGCCCGGCAAGATCCACAAGAGACGACCTAAGGGCCCCGCCCGGGCGGCAAGGCCCGGGCGGGGCCCTTCGGCGGCCGGCTCAGGCCGGGCCGGGCTGCGGCTGGGGCTCGGGTCCCGGACCGGGGCCGGGGCCGGGACCGGGCGGGGTCACCGGGTCCGGCGGGGTGGGCGGCGGCTGCGGGGTCGGCACGGGGCCGGGCAGCGGCCCCGGGTCGGGTCCCGGCGGGCCGGGCATGGGGATGGGCGAGGGGGGTACGGGGGGCTGGGTCATACGGACCTCCCAGATCCGGAGTCCTGCGTTCCACTGTCTCCCGGTACGCCTTCCCGCGCCCGCCGGGCCCACACCCTGAAGATCACCTTCCGGTCAGGGCCTTCACCGCGGCGGCCAGGCCCGGGCGGGGGCTGGACAGGACCGGGATCGTGGTGGCCGTCCGGTCGGCGGCCGGGGCCATCGACGCCTGGGCCAGCACGATCACCCCGGCGTCGCGTACGGCGTCCACCGCCGCGGCGACCGTCCGGAGATACCCCTCCGCGTCCCCGGCCTCGAAGCGTGCCCAGGCGTCCGGGACCAGGACGCTCCGCAGTTCGACGGGGCGCCCGGCGGCCTCTTCCCCGATCAGCGCCTCCGTGGGGCCCAGGGTGCTCTCCAGAGCGGCGAGCACCACGACCCGGCCACGGGCGGCGGCCTCGGCGGCCATCGGCCGGTCGACCCGCAGCACGGGCACCCCGTGCCGGGCGGCGCTCGCCTCGGCGGCGGCCCCGATGGTGGAGCAGGTGCAGAGCACCGCCCGGGCCCCGTCCGCGACGGCCCGCCCCACGGCGGCGGACACCTCGCCCGCGACCGCCGCCGGGCCCCGCGCGACGGCGCGGGCCAGCAGCCCCTCGTCGACGAGGTGACGCAGCGCGACGCCCGGATGGTGCCGGTCGCGCAGGGCGTCGAAGACCGGCGGGTGCACGGGCGACGTATGCAGCAGCGCGAGCACGCTCACCACCGGTCGGGCCGGGCCCGCAGCTCCGCGTCGGCCGCCGCCACGAGATCGGCCGGTGCCGCGGGCGCCTCGTCGGGATGCCGCTGGGCCCAGCGCGCTGCGTACGGACACAGCGGTACGACGGCCACGCCCTCGCGGCCCGCGATCGCGTAGAACTCGCGGACCAGCGCGCCCGCGATGCCCCGGCCCTCGTACGCGGGCTCGACCACCGTATGCACGGCGACCAGGGCGGCGGGCCCGCCGTCCCGTTCAAGGACGAAGTACGCGATCCGCCCGGCCACGGCGTCGGTGCCGTCGCCCGCGGACGCCTCCAGTACTCCTCGCGTCCGGTCGTCCCGCAGCTCGTACTCCGGTGTGTCGGCCATCGCCCCGCTCCTCGCGTTGGTTCGGTCCTCCGCCCCGCCACCGCCCGACGGCCTCAGCTGACGACGGCTCCGGGACTCCGTTCGGTCCGGCTCCCGGGCACGGGCGCCCCGGCGTCCGTCCCCAGCTCCACGATGCGGTTGGCACCGTCCACATGCACCACGCGCGGCACCAGCGACCGCGCCTCCGCGTCGTCCATCTGCGCGTAACTGATGAGGATGACGACATCCCCGGGGTGGACCAGATGGGCGGCGGCCCCGTTGATCCCGATCACACCGGAGCCGCGCTCGCCCTCGATGACATAGGTCTCCAGCCGGGCACCGTTGGTGACGTCGACGATATGGACCAGCTCACCGGGCAGCAGATCCGCGGCCTCCATCAGGGCGCCGTCGATGGTGACGGAGCCGACGTAGTGCAGATCGGCCTGTGTCACGGTGGCCCGGTGGATCTTCGACTTGAACATGGTGCGCAGCATGGAGGTACTCCCGGATCTTGGCTCCCTGCCTGCGTATGTGCAGGTCAAGGGCTGTTTCCTCAGCCTACAACGAAGGGTGTGTCCGGGCAGTGCGCGCCGGGTCCCAGCTACCTCCACAGCCTACGGAAGGCCGCGCGGCGCGGCTCCGTGATCACCGTCACTGCGGCGGCGACCGCGCGAAGTCGCTCACGCTCCGGGCACGGGTGGTCAGCGGCTGACAAGGACCTCGGGGAAGTGGTGGGGCAACTGCTCGACGAGCCCGTCCCGGCCGTGGAAGTGGAGGTCGAAGAAGGCCCGGGGCCAGCCGCGCTGAAACGCCTGGGCGCGGTGGAGCGGGAGTGTTCCGACCTGGTCCTCCAGCTCCTGTCGGGTCCAGCCCAGCAGCGGGGCGATCAGACGCAGGAGCAACGCGTCGTCGCCGAAGGACTGGTGGGCCGCCCCGGTGACCGTGAGGCGCATACGCCATCCGCGCAGTCGTGACCAGAGTTCGCGCAGTGCGGGGTTGTGTGCGAAGCCGCCTTTGCCCGGGGTGTCGACGATCAGGAAGGGGCGGTCGAGACCGGCGTGCACGACGGGGCCGGCCGCACCGCCGTCGAGACTCACCCCGGCCGTGATCCGTGGATCGGAGTGCAGGGCTCCGGCGGTGGTCGCTCCGCCGAGGGAGTGGCCGACCATACCGACGCGCCGCAGGTCCAGGGCTTCGCACAGGCCCGGCGGCAGACGCGGGTCGGTGGAGGCCGCATGGAGGTCGTCGAGGCGGTCCAGGACGAAGCGGATGTCCGCGGTACGGACGGCGAGTGCCTTCGCGTAGTCGCGGATCTCACCATCGGGGTGGCTCTCCACCCGTCCGCCGGGGAATTCGACGGCGATCGCGTCGTAGGTGTGGTCGACGGTGACGACGATGTAGCCGTGGGAGACGAGGTCCTCGGCGATGGTGGTGCCGAAGGCCCGCGAGGCGTTGGAGCCCGGCGAGTACAGCACCACGGGGCGGCCTTCGGCGGGAGCGGCCGCGGCCGGGGCGCGGAGGTGTCCGTGGGTACGGCCGAAGTCCACGGCGTCGGGGCCGAGTCCGGACCGGGCCAGACAGCGACTGGCCTCACCGGGTGGCATCCAGGGTGCCCTGGGGTGGGACCGGGCCGGGACCCGGGGTCCGGCGGGGTACCAGACGGTGATCATCAGTTCGCGGCAGGGCCGGGAGGGGACCCAGGGCTCCGGCCGCGAGGAGTCGGTGAGATGGAGGGGGACGGTTCCGATCCGGTACGGGCCGACGGGGGTGGGCAGCCGGAACGGCACGGACCCGGCGGGGGTGGCGGCGGCGTTGCCGACGGGGACGGTCAGCGCGGCGCCCAGCGCGGCGACGGAGGTGAGCACGGTTCTGCGGGTGGAGGTCATACGTCCACCCTCCCGGCGCCCCGGCGCCGGGGAATCGGCCCCGGGCAGGAATCCGCTGTCAGCCCAGGAGGGTAGTGGGGGTATCGGCCGGGCGGATGAGTCAGCCCTGGGACGACCCTCCTGTGGACTGACCGGTGGGCGGGACGGGCGCCGATAGCGTTCGGCCATGGGGACACGGGAGTCTCGGCCACTGGTGGCCGGCAGGCTGGGCGCGGGCCACTGGGCCGGGGTCGACGCGGGGGCGGGAGTGCTGCTCGCCGCCGTGTTCGGGTTGGGGGAGGCATGGCGGGCCGGGCCGGCGGCTGTCACCGTGACGGTCGTGGCCTGGCTGCCGCTCACCGCCCGCCGGCGCCATCCGCTGCCGGCGCTGGCGGTGGCCGTTGCCGCGGCGGGCTGCGGTGTGGCGGTCACCAGCTGGCAAGGGGGGTGGGTGGCGGCGGGGGCGGTTCTGTACACGGTCGCGACACGGGAGTCCCGCCGGCGGGCGGGCGTCGCGTTCGCCGGTTCCGTCGGCGCGGCCTGGTCGGCGGCCGCCCTGGCTGCGGGCCCGGGACCGATGGCACCGTCCGACGCCCTGTCGGACGCGGTCTTCGCGTCCGTGCTGATGACCCTGTCCTGGCTGGTCGGCACCGCGCTCCGGGAGCAGCGTGCGCACGCGGCGCTCGCCGGCCGGCAGGCCCTGGTGGACGAACAGCTCAGGATCGCCCGGGACCTGCATGATGTGGTGGCCCATCAGCTGACGGCGATCACGGTACGGGCGGAGATCGCCCGAGCGGTGGCCGCGACGCGGCCGCGGGAGGCCGAGGAGACGCTGGAGCTCGTCGGGGTGGCGGGCCGGGAGGCGCTCGCCGGGATGCGGCGGATGCTCACCGCCCTGCGTTCGGGGCCCGCCGGGGAGTGGGCGGCGCCGGGCCGGGAGCCGGGGCTCGCCGACCTGCCGTCCCTGGTGGCGGGTACGGGGCTGGCGGTGGAGCTGTCGGTCGACCCCGCCACGGCACTGCCACCGGGTACGGGTCCGACGGTCTACCGGATCGTGCAGGAGGCGCTGACCAACGTCGTCCGGCACGCGGGCTCCGCCGGCTGCCGGGTCGTGATCCGCCCCGGCGACCGGGGATCCGTCGTCGCCGAGATCGTCAACGGCCCATCGCCCCGGCCCGGCTCCGCGATGGGGCTCGGCGGGGGATACGGGCTGGTCGGGATGGCGGAGCGGGCCGCGGCGCACGGGGGTGACGTGGAGGCCGGGCCGACGGCGGACGGCGGGTTCCGGGTCCGGCTGCTGCTGCCCCGCGGGCCCGGCCCTGAGTCCGGGGTCCCGAGGTGGCAGGCCACCGCGGGCCGGTGGACCGGGCGTCGCGGGGCGGAGCGGTGACGGCTCCGTTCCGGGTCCTCGTCGCGGACGATCAGGGCCTGCTGCGCGCGGGGTTCTGTCTGCTCGTCGACAGTGTTCCCGATCTGACGGTGGTGGGTGAGGCGGTGACCGGCGACCAGGCCGTCGACCTCGCCCTGAGACTGCGGCCGGACGTCGTCCTCATGGACATCCGGATGCCGGGTACGGACGGTCTGGAGGCGACCCGCCGCATCTGCGCGGACCCCCGTACCGCGGGCACCCGGGTACTGATCCTGACCACCTTCGACCTCGACGAGTACGTGTACGCGGCACTCCGCGGCGGCGCGAGCGGCTTCCTCCTCAAAGACGTACTGCCTGCCGATCTGCTCGCCGCGATCCGGATCGTCGCGGCGGGAGACGCGCTGCTCGCCCCGGGAATCACCCGCCGGCTGATCCAGGAGTTCGCGAGCCGCGGGGATCCCCGTCCGCCCTTGCGTCAGGACCTGGCCTCGGTGACCCGGCGCGAGCTGCAAGTCCTCCGTCTCGTGGGCCAGGGCGTGCCCAACCCGGATCTCGCGGAACATCTCGGGCTGAGTGTGGCCACGGTGAAGACCCATGTACGACGGCTCATCGCCAAACTGGGGGTCCGGGACCGGGCCCAGCTGGTCGTCGTGGCGTACGAGACCGGCCTCGTCACCGCGGGCTCACATCCGCCGGCCGATCCGCACATGGGCGCGGGCCCGGGCGGTCCGGACCGACGGGCGGTCCGCGCGTCAAGCGTCCGGCCCACCCATCGGGCATAAATTCGCGGACACCATACCGCACCCCTGTCGAGATTCACTCGCAACCCGTTCGCAGAACATCTGCAATCTTTTTTGGCACCGCCGAAAGGACTTCAACACTCCAAGAAAACGCCCTGACCAGGCATTTCATATACCCTTCATATTCGGGCAAGCGCTTTTGCGTCAGACTCGCCGCACTGTCTTGATTGAATTAATCCGAACAACGTAGCGTTCTCTACGCAACCGGAGAACTCATCGAGAATCCTTCGGATATTTCCCGGGGATTCGGAGGAGTTCTGCGGCCCCGTCGACGATCCGTCCGCGGGACGACCGGACGTGGAGTGGGGGTGACACAAATGAAGCTCGTCATCGAGATCATCGAGGACGCCGGACAGGTGCTGCTGCACCACCCGTCCAGCTGACGGCCCGTACCACCGGGCTGAGGACGAGAGCGCCCGGCTGCGCTGCGAGCCGCGCAGCGCAGCCGGGCGCCGTCCCGCCGCCGACCGTACTCCCGTCACGGTACCGCCCGTTCACCGCTCCCGCCCGGAAAGGGAAACCATGACGAAGGTCCGCCGCCCGGAGCAGTTGGTCTGCCGCTGGCTTCCCGACGGCCTGGAACTCGGCCTCCCGGGGCGACGGCAGTGGGTCAGACTGTCACCGGATCTGCTGAAGGTGGTCGACAAGGCGGGCAGCGGGATCGAACTGGACGAACTCGTCGTCGCGTTCGGCCCGGAACACGAACAGGACGTCCGCGAGGCCGTCATATCCCTGATACGGCTGGGAATACTGGTCACACCCGACGGCGCCGACACCACCCCGGCGCTCTGGGAGCGATGGGGCGCCGTGGCCCGGCGCTTCCATCTGGAGGCGCGGGACGCCAACTATCTCAAGGACGCGCCCGAGCGGGCCGGGGTGGCCGACGAGATCGTGGCCGAGGGCGGAGCGCCGGAGGCTTTCAAGGAGTACCCCGGGGCACCCGTCGTACCGCTGCCGCGCCGGATACTGCCCCTGGACATGCCGGCCGACGAGGTCTTCGCCCGCCGCCGTACACATCGCCTCTTCACGGCCGATCCGGTCACGCTGGACCAGCTCAGCACCCTGCTGTTCCACAGCTTTGCCCCGCATCGGTTCATCAGCGGCGGCACGTTCGGTACACAGCAGTGCCGGGTGAGCGCCTCCGCGGGGGGCCGCCACGAGGTCGAGGCGTATGTGGTGGCGTACAACATCACCGGGCTGCCACCGGGGCTGTACCACTACTCGGCGGCACGCCACTGCCTGGAGCTCCTCGGCACCGACGCCCCGCGCGAACGCATCGCCGATCTGACCTACCACCAGGAGGCCTCCTACCAGGGCGCCTTCACCGTCTTCACCACGGCGGTCGCGAACCGGCTGGCGTGGAAGTACCGCCACCCGCGCGCCTACCGCCTGTGGATGTACGACGCCGGTCACTACGGCCAGACCTTCGCCCTCGCGGCCACCGCCCTGGGGCTCGGCCCGTTCCAGACGGTGGCCTTCGCGGACAGCCAGGTGGAACAGCTGCTCGGTGTGGACCCCGACGAGGAGTTCGCCGTCTATCTGCTGTCCGCGGGCGTCCCCGACGGTTCCGATCGTCTGCACCCGTCCGACTTCGCCTTCCCGTCGCCCTCGGCGGTCGGCTGATCCTCCGTATCCGCGCCCGAACCGGCAGGAGACGGCCTGTTCACGCCGTCCTCCCCCGCCCACGGTCCGGCGGTTGACAGACTGGGAGCCCCGGCACCGCGCCGTGCGGAGAACCGACCACAGAAGGCGATACATGACCGAACACACGCCGCTCCCGGACGACATCGGCGTGACGGACGACCCCGACGACCCCAACGAGCCCCACAAGCCCGACGGCGGGACGTTACGGAGCCATCCCCGCTTTCTGCGCCTGTGGCTGGGCCAGGCCGGCGGAGCCATCGGCGACCAGTTGCTTCCGGTGGCCCTCAGCCTCTACATCCTCCGCGAGGGAGGCGGCGCGGCGGATGTCGGCCTGGTGCTGGCCGGCCGGGCGATCGCCCTCGTCGGCTGTCTCCTGATCGGTGGTGTCATCGCCGACCGGCTGCGCCGCACCCGCGTCCTGATCGGCGCCGACTGCTTCCGGGCCGTGGTGCTGCTGGCCACCGCGGTGCTGCTGACCCGGCTGCCCCTGGGGCTGCTCCCGGTGATCACCGCCCTGGTCGGAGCGGGCGAGGCGCTGTCCCGTCCGGCGTACCGCTCCCTCGTCCCGACCCTGTTGCCCGACCGGCTGCTGGAGCGCGGCAACGCCCTGGTGTCCGCGGCGCATCGCGGCTCGGCCGTCCTCGGGGCGATAGCGGGCGCCGCCGCGGTGACGCTGATCGGCATCCGCCCGGCCCTGCTGATCACCAGCGCCGTCTTCGCCTTCGGCGCGGTGGCCGTACTGCGGGTGCCGGAGGCCGCGCGGAGGACGGGCCACCGCGCCGCGATCCTCGCGGAGGCCGCCGACGGGCTGCGGGCGATCCGCCGCCGCCCCTGGGTGATGGTCGTCATGGGCACGGTCTGTCTGCATCTGTTCGCCGGTTCGGCGACCGCCCTGACCCTGCTGCCGGTGATCGCGCGCGACGCGTTCGGGGGCGATATCGCGTACGGCTACATCCTGGCGGCCATGGGTCTGGGCGCGCTGCCCGCCATCGCCGTGGCCGGGCACCTGCGGCCGAAGGCCCGGGGGACGGTGTCGATGATCGCGCTCACCGGCTACGCGCTGCTGCCGCTGAGCCTCGCAGGACCGCTTCCGCTGCCCCTGGTGATGCTCTGCTTCGCGGTGGGCGGCTTCGTGGTGGAGCTGTACTTCGTCTACTGGGTGTCCGCCCTGCAACGGGCCTTCCCCAACGATCAGCTCGGCAAGGTGTTCGCACTGGACCAACTGGGCGCCTACGCGCTGCTGCCCGTCGGGTACCTCCTGGTCGGGCCGGTCGTCGAGCTGATCGGTGCGACCGCGACGCTGGTCGGCGGCGGGGTCGTGGTCGCCGTGTCCAGCCTGCTGTGTCTGCTGGTGCCCGGCGTCGCGCGGTTCGAGAACACTTCCTCGGATACGCCCCCCGCGATCCGGCCATCGCTCACGTGATAAGCCCCGAGTGGAGGCGTAATGAAATGATATGAACTAGCCTCAGATGGTCTTCGCACGCAAAGATTGCACCAGGCGACCATCCGGCGGGCGGAGCGGCCCGGCGGTTCGACTGCCGATGGGAGACCTCATGGATTTTCCCGAACGCCCAACCGGTGGACCACTGACACCGCCGCACTCGTCCACAGCCGGCGAGACGCTCGAAGGATTCCGGTTCGGAGTACTCGGCCCGCTGCATATCGGCGCGCGGAGTTCGACCGCCACCATGACGGTCGCCCCGAAGGTCCGTACCGTCCTGGCGATGCTGCTCATCGACGCGGACCATGTCGTTCCGGCCTCGGCGCTCATGCGGGAACTGTGGCCCGACGGAGCGCCGGTGAGCGGTCTGCGGACCCTGCAGACGTATGTTCTGAACTGCCGTAAGTCGCTGGCCCGGTTCGCCGGGTTACCCGCGTCCGGCATTGCCCGCGACGTGCTGGAGACCCGGGCCGGCGGATACTGCTTCCACAGCGGCGGCGCCGAACTCGACTGGGTCGAGTACCAGCGTCTGGTGAATCTCGGCGGGCGGGCGATCAACCGCGGCAGTGAGTTCGACGGTATTCGACTGCTCGACCAGGCGCTGGGTCTATGGCGCGGGACCGCTTTCGCGGATGTCACCGCGGGGCCGGTCGTCGAGTCGAAGCGCCGTCTGCTCACCGAATCCCGGCTGGGTGTGATCGAGACCTTGACGGAGACCAGAATCAGGGCGGGTCGCCACCAGGAGGTCATCGCGGATCTGGCGGGCCTCACCAATGAGCACGCACTGCACGAAGGACTGCACGCCCAATACATGCGGGCGCTCGCACTCGGCGGCCGCCGCGCCCGGGCACTCGAGGTTTTCAGCGATCTGCGAACCCGGCTGGTGACCGAGATCGGGATCGAGCCCGGACTGCCCCTGCAGAAACTCCAGCTGGCGATCCTGAATTCCCACTCCGAGGCCGTACCCCCCGGATAGACCGTACGCACCGGTGCGCTTCCGCTCTCCTTCTTCTCCGCCTCTCCTCCGCGGTCAGCCGCGCAGGGAGTGCCGTACCCGGTCCATGACGGCTTCGCGCTGCCGCGCCCGTATCGTCCCGGGGCACGCGTGCCCGCCCCAGGCTCCGCCGCCCATGGAGTGGGTGCCCAGACCTCTGCCGTTCGGGGAGTCCGTCACCTCCGGCGGCCAGCCGTGCA
This sequence comes from Streptomyces sp. NPDC059248, assembly GCF_042753905.1. NCBI lineage: Bacteria > Bacillati > Actinomycetota > Actinomycetes > Kitasatosporales > Streptomycetaceae > Streptomyces > Streptomyces sp. NPDC059248. Next base: position 40,204 of record NZ_JBHYZV010000002.1, read on the forward strand.
CCCGGGCGCCCCAGGTATAGACCCGGGCGACGGCATCGACCTGCGCCGCGGTGAGCGGTTGGCCGGCGAACCCGGACGTCTCGATCGACGACCAGTCGGCATTGCCCGCGCGCTGGGTCCAGGAGCGGTCGTGGACGGATACGTACTGCTCTATCTCACCGGCCTGTGAGACCCAGAAATGAGCCGAACTCCGCACCGACGGGTTCGAGAACCGCTCGAACAGCGACCCCTCCCCCTCCTGTACGTGCAGGATCAGCCCCCGTTGCCCCGTCCGTTCAGCCGGGCGGAAGTTCACGTCGATCGGCTTCCGGACGACGCCGTCCATCCATCCCGGGGGCTGCGGGGCCGTGGAGGCCGGCGCCGCGTGGGGTCGCCGGTCGGCCCCCGGCCGGGGCTCGACCGGGGTCTTTTCTCCGGACCGCTCCGCCTTGATGAGGAGGGCCAGCGGCACCGGCGCGAGGACGAGCCCGCCGCCGAGGACGAACAGACCGCGCCGGGACGGTCGCCGGTGCTTTTGGCTCATGGGCGTCTCACGCCGTCGCCGGGGGCCGTACGGCTGTCGCAGAAGGTCGCCATGGGCTCCAACATGATCTGTGATCATGATCGCCTCTCCATGGCGATGTGATGGGACGGTAACACCGCGCGTGCCGCTCGGCGGAGAGCAGGCCCCGGTGGCCCGAGTTCGTTCCGCCTCGGGTTGACGGCCTACTGCCACACCCGCGCGGCGACACGGCGGAAGTTGCCGCCCAGGATCGCGGTGACGGCGGAGTCCGGGTAGCCCCGGGCGAGCAGCGCGTCCTCGACGGTCAGCAGGCCCTCCGGGGGCATGAAGCGGATCGGGCCCCAGCGGGTGCAGCACTCGGGGTACAGCTCCGGGCTCTGTTGGAGCATCGCGTTGAAGTCCTCGTGGTCGAACGGGTAGTCGGTCGACACTCCGACGTGTTCCGGGCCGACGAGGTCGACGGCGTGATCGATATGGCGTACCAGCGCTTCGACGCCGGCGTCGTTGGGGCCGAGGAAGATTCCGACCCCGGTGATACCGATGACCCCGCCCGTGGCGGCGCACTTCTCGGCCTGCTCGTCGGTGATGTTGCGGGGGTGGTCCCACACCGAGCGCATACAGGAATGGCTGTAGATCACCGGCTGCTCCGAGACCTCGCACATGTCGAGCCCGGTCCGGGCGCCGCAGTGGGATCCGTCCGCCACTATGCCGACGGCGTTCATCTCCCGTATCAGCGCCCGGCCGTACGCGGTGAGCCCCTCGTCCACCTCGTCCAGACAACCGCCGCCCGCCGCGTTGCGGGTGTTGTAGCTCGGCAGCATCGTGCGGACACCGAGGTCGTAGAAGTGGCGCACCCGGTCGAGCCGCCCTTCGAGCGGGCCGGAGTCCTCCAGGTCGAAGGCGACCGCGACATCCCCCGCGAGCGCGGCGGCGTCGATGTCGCCGACGCCCGCGGCAATCCGCAGTCGGCCGTCCGCGGCGATCCGCTCCCGCCAGTCGGTGATCAGGGCGGTGACATCGTCGCCGCTGTGGGGCACATAGCCCACGTTCACCGAGACGAAGCTGCCTCCCGGCCGGCGGTAGCGGGCCAGTTCACCGACGGGGGCGCCCCTCTCCAACGGCAGGCAGCAGTGCTGCTCCCACAGCAGGGGCGGGCGGCGCGGGACCGGGGATTCGTTCGGCATAGTGGGCATCCTGCCCGTCCCCGCCGACCGCAAGCCCGGGACGGCCGACCGGCGCGCGGCGGCCCCGCCTCATGCCCCCGGGACCGGATGCCATACCTGGGCGAGCGCCGGCTCGGTGAGGACCTCATCGGGGTGTCCCCGGCCGGCCAGGTGTCCGTCGTGGAGCAGCAGGCAGGCGTCCGCCGAGCGGGCCGTCTCCAGATCGTGGGTGGCCTGGACGACGGTGACACCGTCGGCGACGAGTTCCGTGAGCAGCGCCGCGATCCGCTCCCGGGCCTCGGGGTCGAGCCCGGTGGTCGGCTCGTCCAGGAGCAGGAGATCCGCCTCCTGTACGAGCCCTTGGGCGACCAGCGCGCGCTGCCGTTGTCCGCCCGACAGCTCGCCCAGTTGGCGGGCGGCGAGGTCGCCGAGGCCCAGCCGGTCGAGCGCGGAGTCCACCGCCGTGTGGTCGCGGCGGGTCAGCCTGCGCCAGGGGCCCCGTTCGCCCCAGCGCCCCATCGCCACGGTCTGCCGCACGGTCAGCGGCAGGGCGTCGGCGACGGCGGTGCGCTGCGGGACGAAGGCGGGTGAGCGCTCCGTTCCGTATCGCAGCTCTCCCGATGTCGGTTCGATCACGCCCGCCAGGACCGCGAGGAGCGTCGACTTCCCGCTGCCGTTCGGGCCGACGAGCGCCGTCGACGCCGACGCCGGTATCGCCGCGGTGAGTTGGCGGAGAACGAGACGTCCGGGGTAGCCGGCGCAGAGGCCGGTGAACCGGACACCTGTCGTCGGATCCGGGGGTCCGACGGAACGAGCCATTTTATTGAACATGATTTTCATTGTACTGTCCTGCCATGGAGTGGCTGACGGCGCCGTTCGAGGCGGCCTTCGTACAACGCGCCCTATGGGGCGGAATCCTGGTCTCCGCGATCTGCGCGCCGGCCGGCACCTGGGTCGTGCTCAGAGGGATGGCCTTCCTGGGGGACGCCATGTCCCACGGGCTGCTGCCCGGAGTGGCGCTGGCCGCGCTGCTCGGCGGGAACCTGCTGGTGGGCGCGGCGGTGAGCGCGGCGGTCATGACCGCGGGGGTCACCGTGCTGGAGCGCTCCCCACGGCTCTCCCGGGACACCGGGATCGGTCTGCTGTTCGTGGGCATGCTCTCCCTCGGCGTGATCATCGTGTCGCGGTCGCAGTCCTTCGCGGTCGATCTCACCGGCTTCCTCTTCGGCGACGTCCTCGCCGTCCGCGAGCGGGACCTGGTGCTGCTGGGAGCCGCGCTCGCGGTGGCCCTGGTCGTCTCGGCGCTCGGCCACCGGGCCTTCGTCGCCCTGGCGTTCGACCCGCGCAAGGCCAGGACCCTCGGACTGCGGCCGGGCCTGGCCCACGCCGTACTGCTGGGCCTGCTGGGCCTCGCCATCGTGGCCTCGTTCCACATCGTGGGGACGCTGCTCGTGCTGGGGCTGCTCATCGCCCCGCCCGCGGCGGCGCTGCCCTGGGCGCGCGGTGTGCCCGCCGTGATGGGGATCGCGGCGCTCATCGGCGTCACGGCCACCGCCGGCGGGCTGCTCCTGTCCTGGCATCTCGGCACCGCCGCCGGGGCGACCGTCTCGGCCCTCGCCGTGAGCCTGTTCTTCCTCTCCCATCTGGCGTCGGGGCTGCGCGGGCGCGGTACGGGCGCCACCGGTGCCATAAGCCCCGGCCGATCGAAGAAAGCGTGAGGCGATCGTCTTGACCATTCGAAGAAACGTCACTTCTCGGGCCTCGGCCGCGGTGGCGCTGGGCGCGCTGCTCGCCGCCGGCTGCGCCGGGACGGCGGACAACGCGTCCGCGCCGGCCCGGAGTTCCCCGTCGGCCGACCCTCCGCACGGTTATGTGGAAGGCGCCCGGGAGACCGCCGAACAGCAGTCCCGGCTGCTGCTCGGCGACCCTTCCGACGGGGATGTCCGGATCCTCGACCTCGTCACCGGTTCGGTCCACCGGTCCCCCCGGTCGGCGGGCCTCGTCCGGCTGAGCACCGACGGCCGCTTCGGCTTCCTCCACACCCGGGACGGCGTCCGGGTCGTCGACGGCGGTACGTGGACGGTGGACCACGGAGACCATGTGCACTACTACCGCGCGGCGATACGCGACGTCGGCGACCTCCCCGCGGACCCGGACGCGCGGATCCGCGGCGATGCCGCCGTGACCGCGGTGACCGCCCCGGACGGCCGGGCCCGGCTCGTCGACCGGGCCGCTCTGGAGAAGGGCCGCACCGGCGCCGCCCGTACCCTCCCCGGCACGCATACCGGTGCCGTCGTCCCGTACGCGGAACATCTGGTCGCCCTCGTCGGCGGCGCGGGCCGCCCGGCGACGGCCGTGGTGTACGACCGCGCCGGAGAACGGGTCGCGTCCCCGGCGGGGGCGGAGTGCGACGCACCCGGGGGCGACGCCGTCACCGGCCGCGGTGTGGTCTTCGGCTGCGCCGACGGGGCCCTCCTCGTGCGCCGTTCGAAGGGCGCCTTCACGGCGGAGAAGATCCCGTACGGCAGGGCGGTACCGGCGGCGGAGCGGGCGGCCGCCTTCCGGCAGCGCCCCGGCGGCGACACGCTCACCGCGCCGGCCGGGGAACGGGCCGTATGGGTCCTCGATGTCACGGAACGCTCGTGGCGGCGGATCGCGACCGGGCCCGTCGTCGCCACCGGCACCGCGGGAGAGGGCTCCCCCCTGCTCGTCCTGGAGAAGGACGGGACCCTGAACGGCTACGACATCGCCACCGGGAAGCGGATCTCCCGGACCGGCAAACTACTGACCGGCGGGTATCCCGCCGGGCCCGGCGGCGGGGGGCCCGTGATCGAGGTCGACCGCAGCCGTGCCTATGTCAACGACCCCCGGGGCAGACGCGTCCACGAGATCGACTACAACGACGGTCTGCGGATCGCCCGCTCCTTCGAGCTGGACATCGAGCCGGTCCTGATGGCGGAGACCGGCCGATGACGACGGAACGTACGAATCTTCGGCATACGCGGGTACGGGCCGTGCGGCCGCGCGCCCTGCTGCTGGCCCTGCTCGTCTTCACGACGGGTGCCGCCGGTACCGCCTGCACCACCGCGTCCGACGACGGCCGGCCCCATGTCGTGGTGACCACCAACATCCTGGGCGATGTCACCCGGGAGATCGTCGGCGACGAGGCCGAGGTCACCGTGCTGATGAAGCCCCAAGCCGACCCGCACTCCTTCGGGCTCTCCGCGGTTCAGGCGGCCGAACTGGAGCGGGCCGACCTCGTCGTCTTCAACGGTCTGGGGCTGGAGGAGAACGTGCTGCGCCATGTCGACGCCGCCCGGGACTCCGGGGTGGCCGTCGTCGAGGTGGGGAAGGCGGTCGACCCCCTCGTCTTCGGGAAGGACGGCGGCGGCCCCGCCGAAGAGGCCGGACGGCCCGACCCCCACTTCTGGACCGACCCGGACCGGATGCGTACGGCAACCGGCCTGATCGCCGATCAGGTGATCGAGCACGTCGACGGTGTCGACGCGACCGTGATCCGGGACCGGGCCGCGCGCTACGACCGGAGCCTCGTGGAGCTGACCACCTGGATGGAGGCGTCGTTCGACCGCATCCCCGGGAACCGGCGCGCCCTGGTCACCAACCATCACGTCTTCGGCTATCTCGCCGAACGCTTCGGCTTCCGTGTCATCGGCGCGGTCATCCCGAGCGGCACCACCCTGGCCTCCCCCAGCTCGTCCGATCTCCGCGCGCTCACCCGCGCGATGGAGCAGGCCGGTGTACGGACCGTCTTCGCCGACTCCTCACGGCCCCGGCGCCTGGCGGAGGTGCTCCGTTCGGAGCTGAACGGCGATGTACGGGTCATCGGGCTGTTCTCCGAATCCCTGACCGCGAAGGGCGGCGGCGCCGACTCCTATCTGCGGATGATGCGCGCCAACACGACCGCCCTGACCGACGGTCTGGCTCCCGGCACCACCCGGGGCTGACACGTTCGGTGCGCCGCGGCCCCACGGCGCACCGGACACCCCGGCCACTCCTTTGCCCACCACTCCGAGAGGAACACCACCATGCGGCCATCCGCACGTACCAGAGTCCTGACGGGGACGGCCCTCGTCCTCGCCCTGTCGGCGGTCACCACCGCCTGCGGGGGCGATACCGGCTCCTCCCGCGCCGGTTCGCCGGGCGACGCGCCCGCCGCCACACCCTCCGTACCGGTGAAGGACCCGCTGGTCGCCACCTTCGACGGCGGTCTCTACGTCCTGGACGGCACCAGCCTGAAGCTCGCCGCGACCCTGACCGCGCCCGGCTTCAACCGGGTCAACCCCGCCGGGGACCACGACCATGTCGTCGTCTCCACCGACAAGGGGTTCCTGTTCCTGAACGCGTCGAAACAGGCCTTCACCGACATCGTGTACGAGGGCGCCAAGCCGGGCCACGTCGTCCGGCACGCCGGGAAGACGGCCCTGTTCACCGACGGGACCGGGAAGGTCGAGGTGTTCGACCCGGCCGATCTCGCGGGCGGCGAGCGGCCGAAGGGCCGTACCCACACCGTCGCCGTGCCCCACCACGGCGTCGCCGTGGGGCTGGCCGGCGGCGAGCTCCTCACCACGGTCGGCACCGAGGAGAAGCGCACCGGGGCCCTGGTCCTGGACCGGAACGACAAGGAGATCGCCCGCGCCGAGAACTGCCCCGGTGTGCACGGCGAGGCCGCGGCCCGCGGCGGGGCCGTCGCGGTGGGCTGCGAGGACGGTGTCCTGGTCTACAAGGACGGCGCGTTCACGAAGATCGACGCGCCGGACGCGTACGGCCGGATCGGCAACCAGGCGGGCAGTCCGCACTCGCCGGTCCTCCTCGGCGACTACAAGACGGACCCGGAGGCGGAGCGCGAACGGCCGACCCGGGTCTCCCTGATCGATACCGGGAAGAACCGGATCCGCCTGGTCGAGCTGGGCACCAGTTACTCGTTCCGGTCACTCGCCCGCGGACCGCACGGCGAGGCGCTCGTCCTCGGGACCGACGGCAGGATCCATGTCGTCGACCCGGTGAGCGGCAAGGTCGCGAAGAGGATTCCGGTCGTGGGCGCCTGGCACGAGCCGCTCGACTGGCAGGGGGCCAGGCCCACCCTCTTCGTCCGCGGCCGTACCGCCTACGTATCCGAGCCGGGGAAGAAGGCCCTGCACGCCATCGATCTGACCACCGGCAAGAAGGTCGCCTCGGTGTCCCTGCCCCGGTCGACCAACGAGTTGTCGGGGGTCGCCGGGGACCACTGACCGTCCTCGGACGCCATCGCTCCGGCCGGCCGGCCGCGGAGTCCCCCGCGACTCCGCGGGTGTCCGGCCGGAAGGGGACCCCGGCCGGCGGCGCGCCGCCGGGATCGGGCGCGGCGTCGGCCGAGAATCTTCCCGGAGGACCGTGGACCGGCGATGAGTTCACCCCTCCCGAAGAGTCTCACCACCGTTGACACCGACCCCGGGAGGAACATATGCCCCAGTTGTTGCGAGTCCAGAACTTCAATGTGTCGAGCGACGGCATCGGCGCCGGCGAGGACCAGAGCCTGGAGCGACCGTTCGGCCATGTCGATCCCGGGCGGCTGTTCGCCTGGGCGGGCGCGACGGCGAGCTGGCCCATGCGTACGGATCCCGGGGGCAGCCGGGGCCTGGACGACTACTTCACCCGCGACTTTCCGCACAACATCGGCGCCGAGATCATGGGCCGCAACAAGTTCGGTCCCCTGCGGGGCCCCTGGCAGGACGACGAGTGGCGGGGCTGGTGGGGCGACGAACCCCCCTTCCACACGCCGGTTTTCGTGCTGACCCACCACGAGCGTCCGTCGTTCACCCTCTCCGACACCACGTTCCACTTCGTCTCCGGGGAACCCGCGGAGATCCTCGAACGGGCGCGCGAAGCGGCGGACGGCAAGGACGTCCGGCTCGGCGGCGGGGTCACCACCATCCGCCAGTTCCTCGACGCCGACCTCGTCGACACCCTGCATGTGGCGGTCTCACCGATGCGGCTCGGGTCCGGACTGCGGCTCTGGGATTCGCCCGGGGAGCTGCTCGACCGGTTCCATCTGGATGTCGTGCCCAGTCCGAGCGGGGTGACGCACCACCTCTTCTGGCGCAAGTGATCCGGCGTTCCGCACCGGATTGAACGGCTTGCTCGGTCGCCTCGGCTCAGTCCGGTCCGAGCCGGTCCGGTCCGGCTGGCGTCACTGGCCCACGCGGCCGTCGACGCACTCGCGCAGCAGGTCGGCGTGGCCGCTGTGGCGGGCGTACTCGTCGATCCGGTGGACCATGAGTTCGCGTACGGAGATCCGGTCGTCGCCCACGCGCTCGCCGAGATCCCCGAACCCCGCGAGCGCGGCGTCGGTCGCGGCCTGCTCGCGCGCGAGGTCGGCGAAGGCGGCGTCGACCACGGCCCGGTCGGCGACCGCGCCGTCGAAGTCCGCGTCCCGCCTGCCGTACAGCTTCGGCAGGGGTTCGCCGTCGGTGATCCAGTTGCGCCAGTCCCGTTCGACCTCGGCGAGATGCCGGACCAGGCCGAGCAGGGACATCGTCGACGGCGGTACCGAGCGGCGGGCCAGCTGCTCCGGGTCGAGGCCCTCGCACTTCATCCGCAGGGTCAGCCGGTAGTTGGCCAGAAAGTCCAGGAGGGTGGCCGCTTCACCCTCCGGGGTCTCGTCGTTGTTGCGGGGGTCGAGGTCGGGGTCGGCCCACATATCGGGGTAGACCGTCGCCTCTGTCCATCGTGCGGGTGCGTCGCTCATGGGCGTCATGATCGCCCCTGGTCACGGGTGCCGCCATCGAGTTTCCGGGGTGTCCGGGGGCGCCGGCCGGCTTTTGTCGGCCGGCGCCGTTCCCCGGGACGACGGCCGGGCGGCCGGGCGGTGTCGCGCACCTGGAGGTAAGGAACGCACCTCGAAGTCAGTACTTGCCGGGCGGGGGCGCGGACCGGAGGGTGGGGGGACACGGCAGGTGTCACGGGACGGGTGGGAGTGCGCGGGATGAGCGGAACGAGCGACGAGACGGTGAGTGTGATCGGGCTCGGGGAGATGGGCCGGGCCCTGGCGGCGGCCTTCCTGGACGCGGGGCGGCGGGTGACGGTCTGGAACCGTACGCCGGCCCGGGCGGACGCGCTGGTGGAGCGCGGCGCGACGCTCGCGCCTTCCCCCGCGGCCGCGGTCGGCGCCGGGACCCTCGTCGTCGTCTGTCTGCTGGACCACGACTCCGTACACAATGTCCTCGGACCCGCCGCGGCGGAGCTGCGCGGCCGCGCGCTGGTGAATCTGACCAACGGGACCCCGGCCCAGGCGGCCGAGTTCGCCGGCTGGGCCGCGGGACACGGCGCGGAGTACCTCGACGGCGGGATCATGGCGATCCCCGCGACGATCGCCACCGATGACGCGTTCGTCTTCTACAGCGGCGACGAGAGCGTTCTCGACCGGCATCGGGCGGTGCTGACGGACCTGGGCGCCGCGCACTACCTCGGCCCCGACGTGGGTCTCGCCGCCCTCTACGACCAGGCGCTGCTGGCAGCCATGGACATGATGTACGACGGTTTCCACCACGCGGTGGCGCTGGCGGTGGCCCGTGAGGGCGGCACGGCCGCCGGGGTCACGGAGCATCTGGTGCCCTGGCTGACGAATATGACCCGGATCATGCCCGCGTTCGCGGCCGAGATCGACGCGCATCGCGCCGACGGCACCGCCCCGCGGATCGTCCAGGGCCTCGACGTCCAGCGGACCGCGGCGGCGAACAAGATCGCCACCGCGCGGGAGGCGGGGGTCTCCACCGAGTCGATGGAGCGGGCCGCCGCGGCGCTCGACGCGCTGTCGGCGGCCGGGCAGCGGGACTGGAGCGCCCCGCTCTCGGTCCGGCAGATCAGGTCCGAGCCGCTCGGCTGACCCCCGCGGGGCGCCCCCGGACGTCTGCCGGGGAGCCGCCCCGCGTACGCCCCGTCAGGCGCCCGGGTCCTGGGACTCCTCCAGCAGCCGCAGCGCCAGTGCCTTCAGCCGGTCGTCGGCCTCGGCGGCGTTCCCGGTGTCGAAGGGGGGCCGGGGGTCGTAATCCAGGGCGAGCTGGATCGCCTCCGCCGTGGTGTCCCCGGCGATCAGCGACGCCAGATAGAGGGACATGTCGAGACCGGCGGAGACCCCGGCCGCGGTGATGATCCGGCCCGAGCGGACATACCGTTCGGGCCGGTACGTCACATCGAACGAGGCCTCCAGATACGGCGCCGAGGCCCAGTACGTCGTCGCCTCCCGCCCGTCGAGCAGTCCGGCCGCCGCGAGTACCAGGCTGCCCGTGCAGACGGAGGTCGTGAAGCGGCTGGTGCGGTGGATCCGCCGGATCCAGGCGAGCAGTTCGCGGTCGTTCATGGCGGCGACCGTGCCCCGGTTGCCCGCTCCGGGGACGACCAGCACATCCAGCCGGTCCACCTCGGCCAGGGCGCGTTCCGCCATCACGCGGACGTCGCCGGTGTCGGTACGGACCGGTCCCCGGCGCGCGGCGATCATCGTCACCTCGGCGCCGGGGAGCCGGGACAGGACCTCGGCCGGGCCCGTCGGGTCCAGCAGGCTGTAGCCGTCGTACAGCACGACGCCCACCCGGGGGCCCGGCGCCTTCCGTGTCCTGGGGTGTTCGGCGGCCGACGCGCGCGGGGCGGCGGCGGCTCCGGTCGCGAGGGCGGCTCCGGCGGCCGCGGTCGTACGGATCAGGGCCCGGCGGGACGCCGCCGCTCGGGGTGTTGGTGTCGTCGTCATACCGCGGGAGTCTCGTGCCCCGGCGGCGCCTGCGCCGCGGGCATGTCCGGCATCCTGCGGATCGTGTCCCCGCTCATGCCGTAGTGGTCGATGAACGCCTGCCGCAGGGTCCCCGCCGACCGGAATCCGCAGCGTCGGGCGACGGCGGCGAGGGAGAGCCGGGAGGAGCGGACCAGTTGCGCCGCGGCCTCGGTGCGTACCGCCCGGACGGCGCGGGCCGGGGTCGTCCCCCGGTGCGCCGTGAACAGCCGGGTCAGATGGCGGGTACTCACCCCGGCGCGGGCCGCGAGCGCGCGGGGGCCGAGGTCCGCGGTGAGATGGGCCGCCGCGTAGGCCATGAGCTCGCCGACCGCGCGGCTCCCTGACGGCGGGGCCGACAGGAACACACTGAGCTGCGCCTGGTCGGCGGGGCGGTGCAGATACGTCACCAGTTCCCGGGCGACGGCGCGGGCCAGCGACGCGCCGTGGTCCTCCTCGATCAGGGAGAGCGTGAGGTCCAGGGCGCTGGTGACACCCGCCGATGTGTAGACGTTCCCGTCCCGGATGTACAGCGGCGCCACATCCACGGCGACCTCGGGATGCCGGGCGGCGAGCCGGTCGCCGTAGCCCCAGTGCGTGGTGGCCCGGCGGCCGTCGAGCAGGCCGGCCGCGGCGAGGACGGAGGCCCCGGTGCAGACGGAGGTGACCCGGCGGCTGCGCTCCGCGAGCCGTACCACCTGGGTCAGCAGCCGCGGGTCGGCCGCGGCGTCGTCCGAGCCCGCCCCGCCGACCACCATGAGGGTGTCGAGGCGTCCCGTCACCCCTTCCAGGCGTCGTCCCGCGCCGAGCACGATCCCGGTGGAGCTGCGGACGGCCCGGCGCCCCAGGGTGCCGAGTTCGATGGTGTACGGCGGGTCGGCCCCGTACCGGTTGGCGATGTCCAGTGCGCCGCTGGGGCAGGCGATATCGAGGATCTGGGCGTCGTCGTACGCGACGATGAGCATCCGCCGGGTCGTCTCCATACGGCGATGCCATCACGGGACGCGCCCGGCGCGCCGGGCCGCCGTCGGTTCTCCTCGGCCCCCTCCACCCCGGCCGTCCCGGCAGTCCCGGCCGCCACTCGGCCCCCGGGCTCTCCGGTCTGGATGGCGATGTCCTATCCTCGGCGGAACAGTGGCCCTTCTGGGGCTAGAGGGCATTTTGGGGGTTGTGACGTGGTTGCCGGTCGCGTGGTGAGGTTCGACAGTTCACGGGGCTACGGGTTCATCGCTCCGGACGACGAGGGGGAGGACGTCTTCCTCCACGTCAACGATCTGCGGTTTCCCGAGCAGTATCTGCGCTCGGGTCTTGAGGTGGAGTTCGAGATCGAGGAGGGCGACCGGGGGCTGAAGGCCGCCGATGTCCGGCTCGCCGAGGGTGCGGTGGTACCGCGGGTGCCGGTGGTGGGCGCGGCGCCGGCCCGGCCGGTCGAAGGCGACGACACACTCTGCGACGTCCTGCGGAACGCCGAGTTCCGGCAGGAGGTGACGGAGGTGCTGCTGGCCGCCGCGCCGACGCTCACGGGTGAGCAGATCCTTCAGGTCCGCGAGGGGCTCCTGCGGTTCAGCAGGAAGCACGGATGGGTGGAGGGTTAGGACTCTCCGCCAGTCGTGGGTGGGGCCCGGAACGCCGTTCGCGTTCCGGGCTCTTCTGGTACGAGCCCCCGCGCCCGGGTCACTCGGCGGGGCTGGTGGCTCCCGCCCAGGCGAAGACCCGCAGGGTCTCGCCTTCGTGGTTCACCCACTCGGAGGTGGCGACGAAGTGCTCGTAGCGGTTGCCGAAGAGGAACTTCACCTTCTCGCCGGGGTCGGGGACATGCCGTATTCGCTGCTCCTCGGCGAGATAGGGCGAGGTGCAGCCACGGAGGACCACATTCGGCCGGGCCACGGTCATGCGGGAAACTCCTCTCGACGTCCGCTGCGGCCGGTCGCAGGTGCGGCGGCGATCTCGCAGCGTCCTGGTCTCACGGAGTCCGGCAAGTCCGAACGGCGCCCGCCGCGGCGGGCCCGGCGGTTCCGGCCGGTACTCGCCGTCAACGTAATTCGGAGCCGTCCGGCTGGAAACCCCTAAGAGACCCCTAAACCAGCCGTTCTCCAGCGTGCCACCAGCGGCGCCGGACCGGGCGGGCGGCCCCGGCGGCCCCGTACGCATGCCGAGCCCGGCCGGGGACGGGACACCGGCCGCATCCCGGAGTGAGCCACGGCCCCACAGGCCCGGGGTCGGCCGTCACTCCCCCGCGCACGGATACGGGCCCCCGCCGGCGCCCCGGAGGGTGTTCGGCGGCTCGTGGAGGAGTGCGCGGTAGCCGGCCCCGTCGTGCGGCGGGGACGGCGCGGTCATCGGGCCCGTGGTGCGGCGCGGAGCCCGGGGCGTCCACCCGTACCCCCTTGTTCCCCGCGTCGAGACGTCCATCGGTCGGCGTGTGTCCCTCCTCCGACGCGCCCACCGGCACAACCTATTGCGTCGGCGAGCGGTCGAAACCCTTGACGGCGTGGGCCGTTGGGGCTTCGCCGAAATCCCGGTAACGGACAGTCCGGGAGCACGAGATGGCGGAGTGCGTCCGGCACCCCGTCGCGGTGGGACATCGTCGCCGCAGGTGGCGCCGGAGAGGATCGCCATGTCCCGGACATTGTCCGGGACATGGCGACCGTCCCGGCCGCCGTCCCGTCCGATCACTCACCACTTTCGGGCGTGACCGAAACTCTTCTGGTGGTCGTTCGGGATATCGGCAAGCATGTTCGAGGTGGGGAACCAGCGTGAACTGTCACCGCGCGAGGCGCGGGACGCTGCCGATTTCGCCGCCCTGTTACGAGGCCTGAAAGAACAGTCGGGTCTGACGTACCGGGGCCTGGAGGAAGCCGCCGCCCGGCGCGGCGACGTACTGCCGCGCAGTACGTGCGCCGCCGTGCTGAACGGCCGTGGTCTGCCTCGACCCGAATTGCTGACCGCCTTCGTCCATGTCTGCGGCGACGGCGACCGGATGGAGGAATGGCTGGAGGCGCGGGCCCGGCTCGCCGGGCGACGCGCCGGCCGGACCGGACACGGACCGCGCCGGTCCGCCGGAGCGGACCCGGAGGGCGGCGGTGACGGCGCCCTCGCGCTCGCGCCCGGCGGGCCCGGGACCCGGGACGGGGCGCGGACTGCCGTCGCCGTCCAGGACACCTCTCCCGGTGACGGCCCGGGTGACGGCCCGGAACACCGGCGGCGGAGGCGGCTGTCCGTCCTGGCGACGCTGCCCGCTGCCGCCGCCGTCGTCGCCGGGCTCTCCGTCTGGCTGGTGGGCGCGGCGTCCGACGAGCCCGACCGGGGGCCGCGGGACACCGAGAGGATGTCCGCCGCCGCGCCCCCGGACGGCTATGTCCGGCTGAGACCGCTGTCGGCACCGGAGCTGTGCCTCACCGACGGCCGGGTGACCGACCGGCGCCACACCCCGCTGGTCGCCGTCCAGCGGCCCTGTGAGGAGGTGGCTCCCCAGTCGACGACGCTGGAGCCGATGGGCGGGGACTCGTACCGCGTGCTCTGGCACCATCCCGACTACGGCACCGGCTGTCTCAAGGCCCTCGGCGAGGGCTCGGGCAGGGGGCTGCTGGAGCCGTGGGACGACTGCTCGATGGCGAGCCGTTTCCATATCGAGCCGTCCGGGACACCCGGCGCGGGCAGGTTCGTCCTCCGGGTCGATGGCCGGGGCTGTGCGGGGATCAAGGACGACTCCGACGAGGCGGGGGTGGAGGCCGTGATGAGCCGCTGCACCGCATCGGACGGTCAGGTCTTCGTCATCGAACGCGTCTGACCGGGCGGGGCGTCCCCGGGGCCGTGGGCGTGGGTGTCACCCGGCCCACGGCCGGCGGCCCCGGGGCGGTCACCCGTCCGCCGGTACCGGTACGCGTCCCACCGCGAGGGAGAGGCGGACCAGGCCGTCGCCACCGGGCCTGACCGCCGCGTTCAGGGCCACCACCCCGATGGACGCCTCCCACGGCCCGGTACCCGAACCCCCGTCCGGCGGGGAGCCGTCGGCGCCGTCCGCGTTGTTCACACCGTTCGCGTCGTTCGCGTCGTCCGCGCCGTTCGCCTCGGGGATCCGGCGGTCGACCGCCGTACGCACCATCGCGGCCAGCCCGATGGCCTCGGCGTCCTCCGGGCGGGCGCCGCCCGCGACCGCCCGCTGCCGCGCCGTGCGCCGTACCCCGTCGTCGAGATGGGGCCCGAGGGTCAGCAGCCGGTCGTGTATCAGGGTCTCGCGCACCGTGCGGCGGGTACGGGGCGACGCCCACACCGAGGCGCCGGTACCGCCCGCCGTCTCCCCCGGCGTGGCCCGCAGCAGCCGCCACAGCGGGGCGAGCCTGCGGTACGTCGTCCACGAGGTGGCCTGCTCGCCGACGCGCGGCCCCACCAGAGGGATCAGAAAGCCCGCCGCCATCACCAGGGCGCCGACGGCCGCGATCGGCGGGGCGGCACCCGTACTCAGCCGCGACCAGTCCTCGCCGAACCAGGCGGCCGTCACCGCCGTCAGTTTGGCCGCGCCGAAGGCCCAGTTCAGCAGGAAGCCGGCGACGAGGACGATCAGACCGGCGCGCAGCCAGCCGCCGACCAGCCGCGCCCAGCGCAGACACACCACGGTGGTGACGGTCGCGGAGACCAGATGCGCGCCGAGATAGACGACGATCATCTCGCGGATGTACGGCGTCGTCGCGTAGTACGTGTCCAGATCGCGCAGCCGCTCCTCCGGCGCGTCGCCCAGCAGGAAAAGCACGGGCACGGCGGCGGTGGCCGCTGCGTACACCGCGATCCACTGCCGGATCCGGCGCCGTACCCGGTCCGGCGGTCCACCGCGCCAGTTGACGATCAGCACGAGGCAGGAGCAGTCGAAGACGCCCATGATCGAGTAGACGAGGGGCGCGGAGACATTGGGGATCCCCGTCACCTCGTTGACGGCGGAGATGGTGGGCGGCGCCGCGAAGAGGAAGCAGAGGGCCGCCGCGCCGATCAGCGCGCACACGGACCGGATCAGGGGGCTGTCCCGGCCGCGGACGAGGGCGGGCATCTTGGCCGCGAGGACGACGGTGAGCAGGGCCGCGGGAACGTAGTAGTCGGTGCTGCGCACGGGTCGGTCAGTCCCGCCCGTCCGGACGGCCGGTGCGGCGCCCGTCGTCGTCCGGAGGGCCCGGGGGCGGGGCGGGCCGGGATAACCGGGACAACCGGACGGTCGTGGGGTTCGGAAGGAGCCCGGGCCCGGGGGACGTATGGGAGAGCGTCTCCTCGATGCGCCGCTCCAGCGGGCTGCGCGGGCCGCTGCCGGTCCGTTCCACCCAGGGCCGCAACCGGGTGGCGAGGTCGACGCCGAACTGCTCGGCCTCCGCCTCCTCCGAGGCCGCGAAACCGGTCCGCAGGGCCAGCCGCTGGACGACGGCCGTCAGATCGACGTCGTCACCGATGATCCGGGCGGCGGTGCCGACGCCGTCGGGGTGGGCCGAGCAGTGTCCCGCGGCCATGTGCCACACCTCGTGGCCGAAGATGACCAGTTGGTGGAGGAGGCTGGTGCGTTCCTCGACACAGATGATGTCCCGGTCGGCGGTGTCGAGGTAGAGACCGCTGGCGGTCCCTGGTGGGAAGGGCAGCAGCCGGTGCACCACGGGCCGGCCGCGCAGTCCCCGGAGACGGTCGCACAGTACGCTGAAGACGGCGTCGGGATCGGGCCCCGGCCACTCCCGCTCGACCGCGCGCGCCAGTTCGCCCCGGAGTCTGCGCATCTCGCGCCTGGTGCCCACGTGCCGCTCCCGGATTCTCGTCTCCGCACGGGCCGGTGGTCCGGCCGACCGGCGGACGTCTCCGCGCCGACTGCCCGGACGGCGGCCGTCACGGTTCACTCTAGGGACGCCCGGGGGTGCTCCGCCACAGGGTCCGTGTCCCGGACGAGGACCGTACCGGGGCCGTGTCCGAAAGTAGCGCCGGCCGTGCGACGGGGGCGGGGCGAGCGGCACTTCGGCCGTCCGGAGATGGGCCGGTCGGTTCGCGCCCGCGGGCGCCGAGGAGTCGGTCCTCGGCCCGTTCCGCGGCCCGGACCTCGTACGGGCGAGGGCCCGGCCGGTCGCCGGGGGCGAGTGCGACGAGCGGGGCGATGGCCACGACGGCGACGGCGAGGTCGGCGCGGCACCGCTCAAGACGCCGTCGCCGGATCCGGGCGGCCACGCCTGGTGGGTGGGCTCCACGACCGTGCGCGCTCACCGGCGCGCCGCCGGGGCCCGGGAGGAGGGACCCGGTCGGCGTACCGGCCGATCACGCCTGCCCGGACTTATGGCCGGTTCGTATCGTTCCCGCCGACGGCCTCCCATTCCTTGGCGGTCAGCGGGGGTGCTTCCAGCTGGCGGCGGCCCGGGCCGCGGAGGGCGGCGACGACGACGTCCGGGTGGAGCCAGCGGGTGGCGGGGGCGGAGAGGGTGATGACGTCGAAGAGGGCCTGGGTGACGCTCATCCGTCCCGTCGCGGACTCGGTGAGCCGGTCGACGTAGGCGGCGACGAGCGCCGTCGACCGGGGGCGTCCGCCCCGTGATTCCACCGTGGTCCCGGGGTAGAGGACGTCCTGCGAGGTGGCGATCTGCCAGGCGAGGTCGGCGGGTTCGGCGACGGCCCGCTGGATCCGCCGGGCCAGGCCGGGGGTGTCGAGCCGGGCCGCGCGGACCAGTTCGCGTTCCATCGCCGCCACCCCCTGGGCGGCGACGCTCATACCCTGCGCGTAGAGGGGGTTGTACGTGGCCACGCTGTCGCCGAGGGCCACGAAGCGCTCGGGCCAGTGGGGCGCCCGTTCGAAGTAGCGGCGGCCGTTGACGGTACTGCGGCTGACAGCGATGTCACCGGGGAGGGGTTCGGTACGGGCGAGGAGTTGCCCGACCACGGGGTGGCGTACGCCGCGGGCGAAGCTCTCGAAGAGGTCCGGGTCGCCCGTGGGCTCGCCGCCCCGGGTGCCGGAGAGGGTGACCTGCCAGCGGCGGTCCTCCACGGGCACGATGGTCGCGGTCTGGCCGGGGACGGGGGCGCGGGGCGCGGACTGGACGTTGACGACGGGGAAGTTCTCGGCTCCGGCGGGGGCCCGGTAGAAGCGGCTGGCATAGGTGAGCCCGGAGTCGACCTTCTCCTCCTCGATACCGGTGACACCGATCTCCGCCAGCCGGTGCCGGATCCGGGAGCCCGCCCCGGAGGCGTCGACGACGAGGTCGGCGTCGAGGGTCCGTTCGGCGCCGTCGGGAGTGCGGACCCGGACACCGGTGACACCGTGGCGGGTGCCGGTCAGGGCGAGCAGTTCGTGCCGGTCGAGCAGGCGCACCGTACGGCGGCGCAGCACACGTTCCCGTACGCCCCAGTCCAGCAGGTCACGGGTGCAGGCGATCATGAACTGCATCTCGACCGGCCAGCGTCTGAGCCAGCCTTGGGCGGTGTAGGACACCAGCCCGCCGGTCAGCGGGATACGGCGGGCCCCGGCGGCCAGCCAGCCCTCGGTGACGCCGGGTATCAGGTCCTCGATCACCCGGGCGCCGCCGGAGTACAGCAGATGGACGTGCCGGGCCTGCGGGATCTCCTTGCGCGGGCGCGGCCCTTCGGGGAGTTCGCCCCGTTCGACCACGGTCACCTCGTCGGCGTGCCGGGACAGGACCTGGGCGGCGAGCATCCCCGTCAGCCCGCCGCCGATGACGACGGCGCGGACGGGCCGCCCCGGGGTGCGGGGCGGGGCGGTCGGCTCGGGCGAGGACATCGAAGTCATGAAGCGGATCGGCTTTCTGGACGGGCCGGATGCTCCGGCGCGGCGGCGGTGGTATCGGTGGCGGCGTCCGGGGCGCCCGGGGCCGCCTCGGAGGAGCCGAGGGCCCGGGAGAGCAGAAGGAGCCGTCGCCGGCCCGGGGCGAGGAAGTCGGCCAGGGCGTCGGCCCCGGAGCCGTCGGCGGACTCCGGCGGTGCGGCGCGGTCGTCGCTGTCCGGGTGCCCGGGCCGGCCGGTGACCGCGTACCGGATCATCGCGGCGATCGCGACGGCCTCGGCGGTCCGGAGCGACGGCACCGCGTCCGGCCCCCGGCCGGTGAGCCGGTCCAGGGTCCGGCGGCGGATCCCGTCGTCGAGCCGCGGGTGGAGCCGGAGCAGGGCGTCGTGGATGCCCGTCTCCCGTACGGTCAGCCGCATATCGGCGTCGGACCACCAGGGGATCGAGGAGTGGAACGCGGCGTCGGCCTCGTGGCGGGTGTCCTTCAGCAGCCGCCAGAGCCTGCCCAGGCGGATGTACGCGGCCCAGCCGCCGGCGAAGGCGCCGAGCCGGGGGCCGACGAGCGGCAGCAGGAAACCGCAGGTGACCACGAGACCGCCGAGGGCGACGATCGGAGGCGCGGCGGTGGTGCTGAGGTGGTCCCAGTCCCGGCCGGTCCAGCGGGCCACCACGGCGGACAGCTTGGTCAGCGCGAAGACGAGATTCAGGCCGAACCCGGCGACCAGGACGAGCAGTCCGGCCCGCAGCCATCCGGTGACGGCCCGCGCCCAGCGCAGACACATCCAGGTCGTCACCACGGCCGACAGCAGATGGGCGGCGGAGTAGGTGACGATCATCTCGCGGATGAACGGGGTGGTGGCGTAGTACGTGTCCAGGTCGCGCAGCCGTTCCACCGGCGCGTCGCCGAGGACGAAGAGGACCGGGATGGCGGTGATGACGACGGCGTAGAGGGTCAGCCAGCGCCGGGAGGCCAGCCGGACCCGGTCCTCGGGGCCGCCGCGCCAGTTGACGATGAGCAGGAGACAGGCGGCGCTGAACGAGGCGGTGATCGTGTAGACCAGGGGTCCGGAGAAGTTGGCGACGCCGGTGACGCGGTTGACCGCGGAGATGGTGGGCGGTGAGGCGAAGAAGAAGCAGGCGGCCCCGGTGAGGATGAGGAAGCACACATAGCGCACCAGCGGGTCGCGCCAGCCGTGCCACAGCGACGGCAGTTTGGCGATGAACGCGATCGTCAGGGCCACGGCCGGCAGATAGTAGTCAGAGTTCCGCACGGCTCAGCACCGGAACGCCGGAGCATCCGCCGGGCCGGCCGGACCGGCGACACCGGGTACGCGAGGGCCGTCGCCGCGGGGCCCGTCGGCGGGCCGGGGCGTGGCGGGCGTCCCGTGTCCGTGCCATTCGCCCACCTGCGACCACTCCCCCTGGCTCCGCACGCCGGCCGCCCGTCGGCCGTGCGCCGCCGGGTGCGTCCCGGCTCTCCCCGGCCGCCCTCGACCGGTCCCAACCCCCGTGTTCCGCACAGCTGTTCACATTTGACCACAGCGGGGGCGGTCTGTGTGCAGGAGGCTACCCCCGGTGCACGGCGGGTCCTCCCGTGGCGCGCTCTGCGGGCTTATCGTCTACCCAGGTGGTCATCCGGGCACAGGGCCCGGATGGGTTTGGGGGTTGTTGGCATGGTCGCCGGTCGTGTGGTGCGGTTCGACGGGATGCGGGGTTACGGCTTCATCGCTCCCGATCACGGCGGGGAGGACGTGTTCCTGCATGTGAACGATCTGCTGATCCCCGAGCAGTACGTGCGCTCGGGGCTGGCCGTGGAGTTCGAGGTCGAGGAGGGCGACCGGGGGCTGAAGGCGTCGTCGGTGCGCTTCGCCGACGGCGCGGCGCCGCCCCCGCCGGTGAGCGGGGTCGGCGGGCGGCCCCCGGGTCCCGGGACGGGTGCCGTACCGGCTTCCGTGCCGTCGGTGGCGCGGACGGCCGCGGACGGGGACGACTCGTTGTGCGACGTGTTCACCCCGGAGGAGCTCCGGGGTGAACTGACCGAGGTGCTGCTGGCGGCGGCGCCGTCGCTGACCGGGGAGCAGCTTCTGCAGATCCGTCAGGCGCTGCTCCAGTTCGGCAAGAACCACGGCTGGACCGAGGGCTGATCGAACCGGCCGGGCGCCGTCGTCGCGGATTCCGCGGCGACGGTACGGCGCCGGGGCGGCCGAGTGCTTGGCGCTTGGCGCTTGGCGCTTGGCGCTTGGCGCTTGGCGGCGACGGTACGGTGCCGGGGCGGCCGAGTGCTTCGCGGCGCGTACGGCTCAGCCGGGGCCGGGGGCGCCGTGGCGGCCCGCGCCCCGGGCGAACCGGCCGGCGCCCGCCGCGGCCTCGCCCGTGCCGAGGGTGATCCGGCCGTGCCGGTACTCGGCGGCGAGCGCCTCCGGCTCGGGCAGACCGTGCCCGGCGTGGACCGCCGCCAGGTCGGAGCGCAGACACCGCTGGGGGAACGCGGCGATCTCCCGGGCGAGTTCCTCGGCCGCCGCCCTGGACTCCCCCACCGGGACGAGCCGGTTGACCAGCCCCATCGCGTACGCCTCAGGGGCGGACACCGGACGGCCGGTCAGGATCATGTCCATGGCCCGGCTCTCGCCGACGAGCCGGGGCAGGCGTACCGTACCGCCGTCGATCAGGGGTACGCCCCAGCGGCGGCAGAACACTCCGAAGACGGCGTCCTCCTCGGCCACCCGCAGATCGCACCAGGCGGCGAGTTCGAGTCCGCCCGCGACGGCGTGTCCGGCGACGGCGGCGATCACCGGTTTGGCGAGCCGGGTCCGGGTGGGGCCGAGCGGCCCTTCGCGATCGGCGGCGATCCGGTTCGCGCGCTCCGTGCCGACGGACTTGAGGTCGGCGCCCGAGCAGAACGTCCCGCCCTCGCCCCACAGCACCGCGACCGACGCGTCCGGGTCGGCGTCGAAACGGCGGAAGGCGTCGGCGAGCCGGGCCGCGGTGGGTCCGTCGACGGCGTTGCGGACCTCGGGCCGGGACAGGACGACCGTGGTCACCGGCCCTTCGCG
Source organism: Streptomyces sp. NPDC059248 (assembly GCF_042753905.1). Lineage (NCBI taxonomy): Bacteria > Bacillati > Actinomycetota > Actinomycetes > Kitasatosporales > Streptomycetaceae > Streptomyces > Streptomyces sp. NPDC059248. Next base: position 61,427 of record NZ_JBHYZV010000002.1, read on the forward strand.
CGCCACCCGGACCGCCGCCGTCATCCGGCGTCCTCCCAGAGGGGGTCGCGCAGCGCCCTGCGCAGCACCTTGCCGACCGGTGACATCGGGATGGAGTCGACGAAGCGGACGGACTTGGGCACCTTGTATCCGGCGAGCCTGGCCCGGACATGGGCGCGCAGCTCGTCGGCCCCGGCCCCGGCCCCGGGACGGAGGGCGACGAAGGCCGTGACGGACTCCACCCAGGTGTCGTCGGGCGCTCCGACGACGGCGCACAGGGCGACGGCCGGGTGGGCGGCGAGCGCGTCCTCGACCTCGCGCGGATAGACGTTGTACCCACCGGTGACGATCATGTCGCCGCTGCGGTCGACGAGATGGAGGTAGCCGCGGTCGTCGAAGCGGCCGAGGTCGCGGGTGCGTATCCAGCCGTCGTGGGTACGGGTCGCCGCGGTCAGCTCGGGTGCCCGGTAGTAGCCGACGGAGGTGAAGGGGCCCCGTACCCGGATCTCGCCGATCTCGCCCGCGGGCAGCGGATTCCCCTCGGCGTCGGTGACGGCGACCTCGGCGTCCGTGGAGGGGTGTCCGGCGGCGCCGAGCAGTTCGCCGCCCTCGGCGTGGTCGTCCTTGTCGAGCAGTGTGATGGCCAGCGGGGCCTCGGTCTGTCCGTAGTACTGCACGAACTTCGGCCCCCAGGCGGCGACGGCACGCTCGATCAGCGGCCGGGGCATCGGGCTCGCGCCGTAGACGACGGTCCGCAGTCTGCCGAGGTCGGTGCCCTCGGCGCGGTCCGTCGCGAAGACCATGCCGAGCATGGTGGGGACGAGATTGACGGCGGTGACGCGGTAGCGGGGAATGGCGTCGAGGAAGGAGTCGGGGGTGAAGCCGGGCAGGACGGCGGAGGCGGCGCCGCTGATCCAGTACGGCAGCACGAAGGCGCCACTGGCGTGGATCAGGGACGCGGAGTGGAGCATCACGTCGTCCCGCCGGGGCCGTCCGAGGTTGGCGAGGATGTTGGCGGTCACGGCGGCGGAGCTCGCCTGGGTGTGCTGGGCGGCCTTGAGGACTCCCGTGGTGCCGGAGGTGTACATGATGATCGTGACATCGTCGGCGGCGGCGGGGACGAGCGGGTCGGACGGGTCGGCGTCCCCCGCCGCGGCGAGGAGGTCGAGGGCGTCGGGTTCGCCGGAGGTGTCGCCGGAGGCGTCGGCGGGGCCGAGCCTGAGGAGGACGAGGCCGGGCAGGGCGTCCTTCAGCTCCCGGGCGCGCGAGGCGAGTTCGGGGCCGTATACGAGGAGGATGACACCGGTCTCCAGGAGCATCCGGGTGTGCTCGGCCGCGGAGAGCCGGCCGTTGAGCGGTACCCGGGCGGAGCCGGTCTTGAGGCAGGCGATGTCGACGGAGAGGGACCACGGGCCGTTGCCGACGAGCAGTCCGATCCGGCCGCCGCGGCGGGCGCCGAGTCCGATCAGGACCCGGGCCATGCGGTTGGCCGCCCCGTCGACCTCGGCGAAGGTCAGGGCACGGTCCCCGTAGTACAGGGCGGTACGTCCGGCGAAGCGTGCTGCGCCCCGGCGGACGAGGTCTACGGCAAGCATGGGGCGGAACGTAGTCGACCCACTACAATCCGTCCAGACGGTATGTGACGGGTGACGTGGCCTTTCGGCTGGATCCGGACGGTCGGGGCGCGCCCGATTCCGCGCACTTCACAAGCCCAGGGGCCCAGGGGCCCAGGGGCCCAGGGGCTCACGGGCTCACGGGCTCACGGGAAGAGGATGATCCCGAAGCAGATCACGACGATGATCGCGAGGACCACGACCACGATCCGCCACAGCGTGCTGTGGGGCAGCTTCGGCCCCGCCGGATCCCTGCCCGTGCCGCGCGGGCGGTCCTCCGGAAGGCTCGCTTCCGGAGGGCGGTCGTGGGTGTAGAAGTCACTGTCCGCCATGACCATCACCTGCCGTGGGCCCTACCAGGAATCTCTCCTCGAATCCTACTCTTCCCGGCTGTTTCCGGGCAGCCGGTCCTTCCGGGGCCCGGGCCTCAGGGGGCCATGAGGTGGTGGACGGCGTACGAACGCCACGGCCGCCACGCCCGCTGTCCCGCGGGCGTCGCCCCCGCGCGCCGCAGGGCCGCCACGAGGGCCGGGTCCCCGGAGGGCCAGACATCGGGATCGCCGAGGGCGCGCATCCGGATGAGGGCCGCGGTCCTGGGCCCGATCCCGGGCAGGGCGATCAGCAGCCGTTCGGTCTCGGCCCGGTCGGTGCCGGGGTCGAGCGGGACCGTACCGTCGGCGAGGGCGGTGACGAGGGCGCGCAGGGGCGCGCGGCGGGGCGCCGGAAATTCGTCCAGCGCAGCCGCGGCGATGGCGCCCGGCTCCGGAAAGAGATGGGTGAGTCCGCCACTGGGCTCGGAAAGCGCTTCCCCGTACGCCGTGACGAGCGCGGCGGCCGGGCCCTTCCCGGACCGTCCTGGGCCGTCCGCGCCGGCCGCGATCCGGATCGCGGTCTCCTGGGGGTCGGCGGCGCCGGGCGCGCGCAGCCCGGGGCGGGCGGCGACCAGCGGGGCGAGCGCCGGGTCGGCGCCCAGGTGCTCCGCGACGGCGAGCGGATCGGCGTCGAGGTCGAGAAGGCGGCGCATCCGGTGGGTCGCGGTGGTCAGATCGCGCAGACAGCTCAGTCGCAGCCGGCACTCCAGCCAGCCCGTTCCGCCGCCCCGGCCCCCGACGGCCTCGGCGACCTCGGCGATCCCGGGACCGCCCGGCAGCCGCAGGGTCCTTCGGTAGACCCGTCGCCCGGGGGCGCCGGTGATCTCCTCGACGCCGGGGAGCGCGCGGGCGGCCAGGAAGTCGAAGACCTGGGCCGCGGCGTAGGGGCCGCGATGGGCCAGCCGCAGCGGGACGCCCGCGGTCCCGTCGGCGGCGGGCGCGAGCCGTACGGTGTGCGCGGCCCGGCCCGGACGGGCGGCCCGCAGTTCGGTGGGGGTCGCGGCGTAGATCGCCCGGATGGTGTCGTTGAACTGCCGGACGCTGGCGAATCCGGCGGCGAAGGCGATCTCCGCGGCCTGCAGCGTCGTGGTCTGGAGCAGGACGCGGGCGGCGTGGCCGCGCTGCGCCCGGGCGAGGGCGAGGGGGCCCGCGCCGACTTCGGCGTTGAGCTGGCGCTGCACCTGGCGGGCGCTGTAGCCGAGCCGGTCGGCGAGACCGGTGACGCCCTCCCGGTCGACGATCCCGTCCCCGATGAGGCGCATGGCGCGGCCGACGACATCTGCCCGGGCGTTCCACTCGGCGGATCCGGGGACGGTGTCGGGGCGGCAGCGGCGACAGGCCCGGTATCCGGCGCCCTGGGCGGCGGCGGACGTGCGGTAGAAGGTCACGTTCTCCCGCTTGGGCGTGGTCGCGGGGCAGCTGGGGCGGCAGTAGATGCCGGTGGTGGCGACGGCGAAGAAGAACATGCCGTCGAAGCGGGCGTCTCGGCTGGCCACGGCCTCGTAGCGGCTGTCGGCGTACGGTGTGCCCGCCGTACGGTCCCTCTGCCGGTCCGTCCTGGTGTCCTGGCTGCTCATGGGCCCAGTATGGGGAAGGAACCGGTCTGGTTCCGGCGGATTTCGGACAGGACGTTTCAGGGGCGGACAACAGCGGGCGATCCTTGGCGCTTGGCTTTTCGTTGATTCTCGTTGATTCTCGTTGTTACTCGTTGGTTCGGGTTGTTACCCGTTCGTTCGCGGCGGCGCTCGCCGGTTAACCGGTGCGCCGGTTCCCGTCGGATCGCCTCGCCCGCCGAAGCCCGTCTCCGATACGCGGAGGGCGGCATTCCCCGGCGACCAGGACACCTTCCGAAACTTCTTGATCATTACCGTCGGCTCCATCACGGTCTTCACCGTTCACGACCGTGCGAAAACCGCTGGAATGTATTCAACTCATCGTGTGTACAACCCAGTTGTCTCGCCAGGTGATCGATCCTCGTCATCTTCTTGTCGGAATCGACGGGATGAGTAAGATCGGCGCGCAACAGAGGGTGGAGTGGACTCTCCACCCGCCGAAGCCACCCCCCACCGTTCTCAAGAGGGCTCATGTCGATGACGTCGAGACAGTCCTGCCCGGATGTCCCCACCCGCCTCGGTCCGGCGGCGGGATCGGCGACGGGCTGATGGCCCAGGACCAGTTCCGTCCCGTCTACCATCCGGCGGGCCACGACGAAGAACTGCGCACCGCCGTACAGGACTTACGTACGGGCCGCTGGCTCTCGACGCGGAATCTGCTGGACGGCACCCGCGGCTGGGGCCTGTGGACGCAGCGCACCCAGGTGCTCGGGGCTGTCGCCGCCGGTTCGGACGCGGTACGGGCCTGGCTCACGGAGGAACCGGAATCGGTCGCCGGGCATGTCATGCAGTGCCGGGTCGCGGTCGAGCGGGCGCTGCGGGCGCACCGGGAGAACCACGCGCGTACCCCCGAGTGGTGGCACGAGGCGTGGGAGGCGTGCCGGATAGCCGCACAGCACGGCCCCGACGACCCGGTGCCGTGGGTCTGTCTGCTCGCCCTCGCCCAACTCGACGAGAAGCAGCGTCTGGAGGAGCACCGCCAGCCACCGCCGGGACCGATGCTCTTCCCGGGCCCGTGGGGACTGCTGTCGGAGGCGCACCGGCGCGATCCGTACAACCGCGAGGCGTACCACCGGATGCTCCAGTTCGTGTACGCGCGCAAGTCCGGCGGTCATCTGTCGGAAGCGGTCAACTTCGTCCAGTGGGCGGCTTCGACGGCTCCCGCGGGTTCGGCGCTGCTGGTGCTGCCGCTCTTCGTCCGGGTCGAGCGCTACCGCCGCGACCGAGGCCATGAGCGCGCCCTGGATCTGCACTGGGTGACGGAGGACGCCCTGCGGGAGGCGGTCCTGGCGCTGGACGGCTGGTTCGACCGCGCCGATCCGTACGCGACGTCCCTGCTCGATCTGAACCACCTGGCCCACGCGCTGTGGGGCGCGGGCCGTTTCGTCGAGGCCTCCCGGGTCTTCGACGCGCTGGGGCCGTTCTACACCCCGCCGCCCTGGCAGTACCGCTCCCAGAACCCCGGCGATCCGGGCCTGGCCGAGGAGATCTTCCTCCGGGCCCGCAGCCGGTGCTTCACCGCCGCGCGCGACGCGGGCTACTGAGCACACCACCCCGGCACGCGCCCGGCGACAGTCCGCAGATCCGTCCTCACGGAGGTCTCTCATGTCACTCGCGCCACCCCGACGTGCCCGGAAGGGCGCCGCCAAACCCGTCGACGAGGAACAACGGCTACGGGAGCTCGGCTATCAGCCGGTCCTCGCCCGCCGGATGGGGAGCTTCGGCAACTTCGCCATCAGCTTCTCCGTGATCTCCATCCTCTCCGGCGGGATGACCCTGTACGGCTTCGGCATGAACACCGGCGGCCCGGCGGTGATGCTGTGGGGCTGGCTGGGCGTCGGGCTGCTCGTGCTCTGCGTCGGCATGGCCCTGGCCGAGGTCACCAGCGCGTACCCCACCTCCGGCGCGCTGTACTACATGGCGGACCGACTCGGCGGCCGTAAATGGGGCTGGTACACCGGCTGGCTGAATCTGCTGGGTCTGCTGGGCGCGATCGCGGGTATCGACTACGGCGCGGCCCTGTTCATCGGGGCGTTCCTCAATCTCCAGTGGGGGTTCGATCCGACGCCCGGCTCGACCTTTCTGATCTTCCTCGCCATTCTGCTGCTGCACGCCACCCTCAATCTCTTCGGGGTGAAGCTGGTCAGCCTGCTCAATTCGGTCAGCGTGTGGTGGCATCTGGGCGGAGTGGGTCTCATCGTCGGCGCGATCGCGATCGTGCCGGACAACCACCAGTCGCCGCAGTTCGTGTTCACCGAATTCGTGAACAACACGGGCTGGGAGAATCCGCTCTACGTGGCGGCGATCGGCCTGTTGCTGGCCCAGTACACGTTTTCCGGGTACGACGCGTCGGCGCATCTGTCGGAGGAGACGTCGAACGCCTCCGTGTCGGCGGCCAAGGGCATCGTCCGGGCCATCTGGGTGTCGTGGATCGCCGGTTTCGTCCTGCTGACGGCGCTGACCTTCGCCATCCAGGACTACAACGGGGCGTTGGACAGCGAGACCGGGGTGCCACCGGCGCAGATCCTGCTGGACGCCCTGGGTTCGGGGGGCGCGGCCGCGCTGCTCCTGGTGGTGATCGTGGCCCAGCTGTTCTGCGGCAACGCGGAGGTGGCGGCGGCCAGCCGGATGGTGTTCGCGTTCAGCCGGGACAACGCGCTGCCGGGGTCGAAGCTGTGGCGCCGGGTCAGCCGCCGGACCCTCACGCCGGTACCGGCGGTCTGGCTCTCGGTGTGCTTCGCCGGGGTGCTGGCGCTGCCGTCGCTCTGGTCGAGTACGGCGTACGGCGCGGTGACCGCGATCAATGTCATCGGGATCACCCCGGCCTACATCATCCCGGTCTATCTGAAGCTGCGGGCCGGTGACCGGTTCGAGCCGGGTCCGTGGACCCTGGGCCGGTGGAGCAAGCCCATCGGCTGGATCGCGGTGGTGTGGGTGGTCTGTGTGACGGTCCTCTTCCTGTTGCCGCAGTCCAGTCCGGTGACCGTGGACACCATGAACTACGCCTCGGTGGCGCTGGTGTCGGTCCTGGGCCTGGCCACGGTCTGGTGGTTCGTGGCCAGGCGTTCGTACAGCACCCCGCCGTCGTACGGCTCGGCGCGGGAGCAGGCGGAGATCGCGGAGCACATCGTCTGACGCTCCGTACGGTGGCATCGTCACCTGGACGGGGCCGGCCCCGCCGACCGGGCCGGCCCCGTCCCTGTGCCCGGCCGCTCCGTGTGCCCGGCCGCTCCGTGTGCCCGGCCGCCCGCGGCACGCCGTCCGGCGAGCGGTTCCCCGGGGAATGTCAGTGGTCCGCGAGATGCTGGACGAACGCGAACCGCGAACCGCGACTGCTCTGTGGGGGAAGCGATATGACCGATCCGGAAACGACCGCGGCCCAGGCGTATGTACGGCTGCTCAGCGCCACCCGGGCCGTACTCGACGACTCCGGGCGTCCCGTTCCGGCCCTGCCCCTGCTCACCGCGCCGATGGCGGAGGCCGACCGGGCCCTGGACGCGCTCGGCATGGCGGGCAACGAGGCCGCGTTCTTCCGGCTGGTGGGCCGCAGGCTGCGACCGGTGCCGTCCGAGGAGGGCCGGGCCGACTGACGGACCGTCGGCACCGGCACCGACGGGAGCGGCAACGGTCGTCCCCCGGGTTCCCGACGCGCTCACGCGCCTCGTACGCCGTCGCCGCCTCCGCACGCCTCCGCGTCTCCCGACGCACCCTCGCACACTCCCTTGTCGACATCTCTCTCTGTTCCTACCGTCCCGGGTGACCACAGAAGGACCCCGCGTCGCGGGGCCGTTCGAAGGGGGAACGGATGAGAATCACCGTGCGGCGTACCTGGGCGGTCGTGGGAGCACTGCTCCTGCTGCCGCTGAGCACCGTCGCGGCCCAGGCCGGGAGCGCCGATCCGCTCTCGGCCGACCAGGTGGCGAAGATGAGTCCCGAGCGGCAGGCCGAGGTGCTGGCCCCGCTGCGCGCCGCGGCGGAGGCCGTGGCGAAGGTGGGCGGGAGCACCAGGTCCGATGTGTACACCCAGGTCGCCCTGGGCACCGACTACCGTTCGGTCAAGGTCTATCTGACCGATGTCTCCGCGGGCGCCGACTTCCTGGCGGACGTCCGCCGTACCGCGCCGAGGGTCGATACCGGACTCATCGACGTCGTCGCGGGCAAGAAGACCCGCAAGCAGCTCGACGCCGAGATCACCGCACTGACCTCGCGGCGCGATCTCCCGTTCGACATCGCCCTGGCCGGTCCCTCCGTCGACGGCGGGACGATCGATCTGATGGTGGACGACCCGGCCGCCGCCCGCGCCTACTTCGCCACGCCGTCCGTGGCGAAGGACCGCGAGGAGGCGTCCGCGACTCCGCTCCGGATCACCGAGTCGACCGGGGCCGCGCCACTGAGCCGGGAGAACGACAGCGCCCCGTTCTACGCGGCGGCGGCGCTCGGCCCGAGCTACGGCGGCCGTTCGCAGTGCACCAGCGGTATCCCCGCGATCAGTACCTGGGACGGCCGTCAGTGGCTGGTCACCGCCGGGCACTGCTACAACGTGGGCGACCACGTCTACGCCGTGGGCGGCAACTACGTCGGCCAGGTGAAGTTCAAGCGTCCCGAGATCGACTCCCTGTTCATCGAGACCCCGACCTACCGCTACACCTGGGACGGTGTGGACGCGGCGGGATACGTCCGCTATCTCAACGGCGTCCGCAACGTCGCCGTCAACGACTTCACCTGTCAGCTCGGCTACAACTCGAAGGTCGTCTGCAACATCCGGACGGTGTACGCGGGCAACGCGACCTGGCCCATCGACGGCTACACCATCCGCGGCAGCTACGGCGTCCCCCACTACGGCGGAATCGTCGGCCGCGGCGGTGACAGCGGCGGCCCGGTGATCACGATCAACGACCCCGACTCGCGCCAGCTCAACGGCATCATCAGTTACGGCACCGGCTGCAACGCCGCCAAGGAATGCAGCGGCGGGGTGGCCTGGGTCGATGTGTGGTCCATCTTCAACAACTTCGCGATCAAGCTGAACCCCAGCTGAGCCCGTTCCCGGGCGCCCACGACGGGCGCCCGGGGCGGTTCGTGGAACCCGGCCCCGGAGCATGTCCGTGCCCCGGGGCCGGACGCGTACCCGCCCGGGTCCGTACGCGCGTACACGATCGGGACAGGACGGGTACCCCTCCGGGTCCGCACTCCTCCGGGTCCGGAGGCGGGCGGTGCCGTCGGGGTCAGCGCCGCAGGGAGTCGGCCGGGGAGATGCCCGAGGCCCGCCAGGCCGGATACAGCCCGGCCACCACACCGGTGACGAGACCGGTCACCGGGGCCGCGGCCACCGTCACGGGGTCGACGACCGGCGTCCAGTCCCGTACCACCGCCACGACGACCACCGTCGCCGTCCCCACCGCGGTCCCGACCAGGCCGCCCAGGACACCCAGCGCCCCGGACTCCGCGAGGAACTGCGCCGAGATATGCCGCCGGCGGGCGCCGAGCGCCCGGCGCAGCCCGATCTCGCCGGTCCGCTCCAGCACCGCCACAAGCGTCGTATTGGCGATCCCGACCGCTCCGATGACCAGGCAGACCCCGGCGAGCAGCAGGAACAGCCGCTCCAGCTCGCCCGTCACATCGCCGCGCAGGGTCCGCGGGTCGGGGGGCGGCACGGCCTTCAGATACTCCGGGTGGTCGGGCCGCAGGGCCGTCGGCGCGAGCCGGGCGATCTGCCGCGCCGCGCCCAGTTCGGTGGTGATCAGCATCCGGGCGCCGTCGGCCGGTGGTCCCCAGAGGCGCTGGGCGGTGGTCGTGGGCACCACGACGGACAGCAGCAGATCGGCCTTCCGTTCGGTGTCGTCGATGATCCCGGTCACGGTGAACGGCTGGTCCCCGATGAAGACGGCCGGGGCGCCGTCGAGGCCGGTGATGCCGAGCCGGGCGGCGACTCCGGCGCCGACCACGGCGACGGGCTGGGCGGTGTCCGCGTGATAGGCGTCGTACAGCCTCCCCCGGGAGACGACGGGTTCGGCCGCCGCGAGTACGCCGGGGGACGCCGCCACCACTTCCGCCGGCTCCCCGCGGGCCTCCTCGAGCGGGGACGACCGTACGGTGGTGCCGTCGCCGAGCCTGACGGGCCAGTAGACCCCCGCGTGCCGGACCCCGTTCAGCCGCCGGACCAGCCGGTCGGCGTCCTCGGGGAAGCCGGGCCCGGCGAACTCGTCCTGCTGCCGGGCGACGTCCTCGACGGTCACCTCGGTCGCGGTGAACCGGTCGAAGCGGGAGTCGATCCGGGACGAGGTGGTCGCGGTCAGCCCCAGTACGGTGACGAAGGTCCCCACACCGAGGACGGTGCCCAGCGCCGTGAGGGCGGACCGCGCGGGGCGCTGGAGCATGCCGGCGACGGCCTCCGTGACGAGGTCCCGGGGACGGAACCGGGACGGGGGGACGTCGCGGGCCCGCCGGCCGGGCCGCTTCACCGCGCCACCCGGGCGCCGGCGGCGACATCGGCTGTGACATCCGCTGCGGCACCGGCTGCGACACCGGGGGCGGCGGCCGGTGGTTCGGTGAGCCGCCCGTCCCGGATGGTGACCGTGCGTCCCGCCTGGGCGGCGACCTCCGGGTCGTGGGTGATGACCACGATCGTCATACCGTCGGCGTTGAGTCCGGCGAGGAGGTCCATCACGGCCGTCGCGTTCCCGGTGTCGAGGTTGCCCGTGGGCTCGTCGCAGAGCAGCAGCGCGGGCCGGGCGACGATCGCCCGGGCCAGGGCGACCCGCTGGCGCTCGCCACCGGACAGCCGGGTGGGCGGGGATTCGGTACGCCGCCCGAGGCCGACCCGGTCGAGCGCCTCACGGGCCCGCCGGTCCCGCTCCGCCCGAGGCGTGCCGGTGTAGACGAGGGCGAGTCCGACGTTCTCCGCGGCCGAGCGGTGCGGCAGCAGATGGAAGGACTGGAAGACGAAGCCGATCCGGCGGCCGCGCAGGGCGGTCCGCTCGCCCTCGGTGAGGGTACGGGAGTCGACGCCGTCGACGAGGTACGTCCCCGAGGTGGGGACGTCCAGCAGACCGGCGATATTGAGGAAGGTCGACTTGCCGGAGCCGGAGGGGCCGACGACGGCGACGAACTCGCCCCGTCCGACCACCAGCCGGCACTCCGCCAGCGCCGTCACCGGCGGCGGACCGGGATAGACGAGGCCCACCTCGCGGAACTCCATCACCGGCGCGGTCATCCGCCGTCCCCCTCGGCGCGCTCGCGGACCCCCGTCACGACCTGGTCGCCCGGCCGTAGCCGGGCGGCGCCGACGGGGGTGACGGCCACGAAGCCGTCGCCCGTCCCGCCGGGACGCACCTCGACCCGGCGCGGGGCGCCCGTCCCGGCCACCACGGCGACCGCGGTACGGCCGTCGGCGCCGGCGGTGATCGCGGTCACCGGGACCACCAGGGCGGGACCTCCGGTGGCCGCGGCCTCGACGGTGACCCGGACGTCCTGGCCGATGAGCCGCGGGTCCGGCGCCCGGTCGGGGGCGATCTCGACGGTGTACCCGGGGGCACGGGCGGCGGCCCCGTCCTCCCCGCCGCCGTCTGCGCCACCGTCGCCGTCGCCGGAGTCGTCCTGACCGCCGTGCTCGCCGGACGGCGGGACGGCCGCCGTCCCGGCGCCCACCGACACCACCTCGCCGCCGAAGGAGATCCCCGTCAGCTCGGACAGGACCCGGACCCGCTGTCCGGCGCGTACCAGGTCCTTCTGATGCTCCGCCACCTCCGCGGTGACCATCGGCGCTCCGGCGGAGAGCGTCATCGCGCCGCCGTCCGTCCCGGTCCCGACGCGGGCCGTCACCGCGCCGACCCGGGCCGGGAAGCCGGTCAGGAAGACGACCTCGGCCGCGGGGAGGGTGGGGCCGGTGGCCGCGACGACCTCGGCGAGCCGCTGCCGGGCGGCGGCCAGGTCCTCCCGGGCGCGTTCGACGCCCCGGTTCCCCCCGGCCACGCGTTCCGTACCGGCCACCCCGGGCCCCGGAGTCGTACCGCCGGCCGCCGGATCCGGTCCCGTGCTCCGGGATTCCCGCTCGTCGAGCGCGTCCTCCAGGGCCCGTTCGGCGGCGGCGACCGTCGCACGCGCCTCCCGCAGTGCCGACCCGTCGTCGGAGGTGGCGGGGACGGGGTCGTAGCCGAGTGCCGCGTAGAAGGCGCCGAGCGCGGCCTTCGTACCGGATCCGAAGACTCCGCTCCGGTCGTTCCCGGTGCCGTGTCCGAGGCCGCGGAGGGCGCGCTGGAGCTGGGCCACGTCCCGGCCCTCGGCGCCCGGCCGCAGGTCCCGGTAGACGGGGAGCGCTCCCGGCAGGACGAAGACGGGCCGCCCCGATACCTCCATCAGCAGCGTTCCCGGCTTCAGGGTCTGCCCGGAACGTACCGCCAGCTGTGTCACCACCGTGCGGCCCCCGCCGTCGCCGTCGCCGCCGGACGAGCGGGGCGCGACCTCCACGGTCTGCGCGGCGGTGACCTTGCCGCGGGTGATCACCGACGAGGTCAGGACGCGCCGTTCCACCGGCGCCGTCAGCGGGCCCTGCCGGGGCGGTTCGGCCTCGGCGGCCAACTGCGCCGGCGATTTCACCACCCGGGACGCGGCGACCCCGGCCCCGGCGAGCAGGACGGATCCCGCGATGGTGAAGACGACCAGCCGGCGGCGCCGCGCGAGGCCGTCCGGCGCCCGCCGGGTGCGGCGGCGGGCCGGATCGGCCGTACGGTCGTCGTCGTCCTGTTCCGGCATGTCGTGCGCCCTTCCCGCCGATCCGCTGCTGCCACGCGCCGCGGTCCGGACGTCCCCGCCGCCCCCGTTCGGCCATGAGGGACCGGGGGGTGACGTCGGGGCGGGCGGGGCGATGGCCCCCGAACATACGGTCGACAGGGGGTGCCGTCCACTGTCCCCGAGGACAGTAGACGCGCTGTGAGCGGGTCTGTTGCAGTGGTCGCCGATCAGGGCACGCCTCGCCCCGGTCGTCCCCACCGACTCCCCTGAAGGAGTGGATCCATGATCGGTTCACGTACCGGGCTGCGGTTCGCCGCCCTCGCATTCGCCGCGACCGCCGTCGTCGGTCTCGGCGGTGTTGCCGTCGCCTCGCCGACCCCGCAGAACGGCGTTCTGGAGGACGCCGAGATGGGCCTGTACTACAACTCCAACCAGGGCGGCTGCGTCCACGACTACACCGCGGACGACAAGACGTTCAGCAACAACCGCTTCAAGGGCTCTCCGTCCTGCAGCGGTTACGACAACGTCGTGAACGACGACACCGCCTCGTACCGCAACCGGAGCCTGCTCCAGTGGTGTGTGTTCACCGACGCCGACTGGCAGGGCGCCGCCGGCCAGATCCCGTCCGGCCACATCGGGAACGCATCGGTCAACTTCAAGAACAAGATCTCCTCGTCGAGCTGGGGCGCCTGCTGGTAATCGTCCCGCCCCATCACGCCTCTGGTCCGCCCGGAATCAGCGGGCGGACCAGAGGCGTCCATCGTACGACGGGCGGTGCGCCCGCCCCCGCCCTCCCGAGGATCGCCATGAGCCAGAAACCCGCCGCCGTCCGCCGCGCCGCCGTGCCCCTGCTCGCCGCCCTCGCCCTGTCCGGCTGCGGCGGCTCGCCGGATCACCCGTCATCGAAGGAGCCGAAGGAGCCGCCCGTCGAGGAGGTCCGTACCCTCGTCGGCTCCGCCGGACTCGCCTACCCTCTGGACGCCTACGAACACCGTTCCGCCGACCGCGAGGTGGTGAACCGTAGTCAGTCGGTGCTGGTCAGCCGATGTATGAGCCGGTACGGATTCACCTTCACCGGCCTCGCCCAGCCACCCCGGGCCGGCGCCGAGGGGGCAGCACGCTACGGCGTCTCCGACCCGGCGCGGGCGGCCCGCCACGGCTACGCCAGGCCGGGCGGTTCCCGGGGCGCACCGCCGACGCCCGTCGTGAGCGGTGCGGAGAGGCTCGCCCTCTACGGCCGGGAGAAAGAGGATCCGGGCACCTGGCCGACATCCCAGCAACAGGCCGAACGCCGCGCCGAAGGGCCGCGGGTCAATGGGGCTGTGATACCCGCAGGCGGCTGTGTCAGGGAGTCGTATCTCAAACTCTGGGCACCCACTCCCGACAGCGTCGACGCTCTCTTCGTCTTCCATCTGCGCGCCGAGGCCGAAGCGCGCGCATTCAAGGACTCCCGGATACGCGAGGTGCTCGCCCGCTGGTCGTCGTGCATGAAGGAAAGCGGTTACTCGACAACTTCACCGCTGCGGGCCGCCAAGGAACTCGGCTTCGAGGGGCCCGAGGCGAGTTCCGCCGCAGCCGTGACCGCCGCCAAAGCCGATGTGAACTGCAAGAAGAAGGTCAATCTGGTCGGCATTGCCCATGCCGTGGACTCCGCCTACCAGCAACAACTGGTCGAACAGCACACCGAGAAGCTCCAACTCGCCAAGGCGCAGGCGGATCAGCGCTTTCTGCTCGCCTCGTCGCTCATCAAGAACTGATTACTCCGTGATAACCGACCGGTCGAGCAGCGCTTGCTAGAGTCCACCGATCAAATCTGGAGGACCCGGACCCGTGGAGGCCAGTTATGACGGAAGCCCGGCATGTGATTCTCTTCCTGACCCGGCAGTTCGGCTTCGGTGATCTGCGCCAACGGTTCTCAATGATCCAATCATTTACCGATCAGGAACTAACCGTCTTCGAACTGCTGGCCCATGCGCCGTCCAACGATGAAATAGCCGAACGGCTCTACATATCGGAACGCACGGTCAAGTTCCATATCGCCAACCTGCGAAGAAAGCTGGGCGGGGTGTCCCGGCACCAGATCTGTCTGATCGCGGCGCTCCATCTGCTGCTGGACCGGCCGCACCGCGACGCCGCCTGACCCGAACCGCCCTCCGATAACGGCCCGGCCGGCTCCCGGGACCCCGGAACGGGTCTCGGAGAAGCCGTCCCCGGCGGCTGTTGACGCACCCCCGGCGTGCGCCCCGATGCTCTCCCTCATCCCACAAGTGAGCGGACGACCACACGAAGGTGCATGTCATGAAACTCCGCAGAACCGGCCGTACGGTGTCACCCCGCGGCCGTCTCGCGATCGTCGCCACCGGCCTGGCGTCGATCGCCGCGCTCGTCGTCCCGAACGTCACGGCGTCCGCGGCCCCCGCCGACCGGACGACGAAGACCGAGCAGACCGGGCAGACCACCGAGGCCGCGCGGACCGGTGCGTCGTACCACCGGGGTCCGGTCCTCGATGTCGAACAGACCGCCCGCGCCCAGGTGGACGAGTGCTTCCGGTCGATCGGCGGGCCCCGCCCGCAGCCGAGCGGCGGCGCCTGCCCCTCCGGCTTCCAGCCGAAGATCAACGGCGCGTATGTATGGAGTGCCGCCCGCTCCGGCGACTACGCCTACTTCGGCACTCTCGCCAATGTCACCTGCAACGCGTCGTCGACGTACAACGGGGACCTGACTCCGCGTCTGGTGAGGAACGCCGACGTCTGCGAGTACGGCAAGGGCGCGGGCGCGGACGCGCTGGGCCCCATCTACGGTGACGCGCGGACCCCGCAGATCCTGCGGGTCGACGCCGACACCCAGAAGACCGAGGACATCACACCCGCCGCCGACCCGCTGATCAAGCGGACCGTGGGGCTGCGCGGCGCCGCGGCCCACGGCGATGTGGTCTTCCTGTTCGGGCAGTTGGTGGCCGAGGGCCAGACCGTCGGCCACGGTCTCTCGATGTTCGCGTTCGAGGGCAGCACCGGCCGCTTCCTCGGCTCCAAGGCGTATACGGACCTGGTCAGCGCGCGCGGCGGTGTCGTCGCCGCGGACGGCAACCTCTATCTCGCCGGGCGCGCCCCGGGTGTGAACGGCGGCCGGATCCTGCGCTGGGCCGGTGACAAGACGAACCCGTTCGTCTTCGACACCGTCGCCCAGCTGGAGAACGACCCCGGCTACCTCACCACGTTCAAGGACCGGCTCGTCGCCTCCGGCTGGGGTACCCAGCTGCCCGGCGACAACGGCGCGGTCAGCGGTGGCGCCGCAAAGATCTGGATGAGCCCGCCGATCCCGTCCACCGGGCTGACCTTCGACGCCGCGGCGGCGTGGAAGCCGATCTTCTCCTGGGACCAGTACGACCCCGACCCGGCGCTGAGCAAGGGCGTGGCGTGGGGCGCGCTCGCCGAGTGGAAGGGCGAGCTGTACGTCGGCAGTTACAACCAGGCGGCGGTCGGCGCGGTCCAGACGATGTGGAAGACGTACGGCAGGCCGAAGGGCGACGCGCTGATCAAGCGCGACATGATCTCCGGCTCCCGGCCGACCACGGTCTTCCGGATCAGCGACCCCGGTACCGACGAGCAGCGGGCGACCCTGCTGTACGGGGAGAAGAATCTGCCGGTCTACAACCCCAACACCAAGCGGTGGACGGCCAAGCCCAACCTGCTGGGCCAGACCCCGAAGTTCGGCCCCTCGGGCTTCAACGGCAACGTCGGCAACTCCTACGCGTGGACGTTCACCGTCTTCCAGGACCGGCTCTACATGGCGACGTTCGACAGCACGGGCCTGATCACGCCCGGCGCGCATTTCACCGCCGTGAACAACGGGCTGTCGGACACCACCCGCAGAAGCCTGGAGTCGGTCGTCGGCCCGTCGATGAAGGCGACCCTCGGCGGGGGTGACGTCTGGCGGATGGACGACCCGGCAAAGCCCGCGGTGGCGGAGACCCTCAACGGCTTCGGCAACCGGTCGCAGCACGGCGTACGGGTGTTCCTGCCCTTCGAGGACAAGGGCTTCCTGTACGCGGGCATGGCCTCGTCGTGGAATCTGCGGGCGACCGCGAAGGACCGCGGCGGCTGGGAGCTGAACCGGCTGAGCGCCGGCGCGAAGCGCGCCCCGCTGGACACCCGGCTGCCGAAGGACGCGCAGAACGCCGCGCGCGACGCGGGCGTCGGCGGCTTCTGACGGACGACCGCACCGACCCGGCCCGGCCCGACCGCACGACCGGCCGGCGGTACGCGAGGAGCCGTCAGATGTCCTCGCGGGCCGCCCGGCCGCGGTTGACGAGCCGGGTCACCTGCTGGCGGGAGTGACCGGAGAGCCGGGCGAGTTCGGTGAGGCCGACCCCGCCGTCGTCGACGGCGGCCCGGTAGCCCTCGGCCCGGGCGTGGGTGACGGCCCGGTTCATCGACAGCAGCGCCTCGGCGTAGGCGGACCAGGCGTCCCGCAGCGCGTCGCCGCCCAGCACCGCGGGCGGCGGGCCGGGGGGCCGGGCGGACCGCAACCGGGTGAGGGACTCCTCCACCCGCAGCACGGCCTCCCGGAACTCCTCGCAGGCGCCGATGGCGGAGTCGATCAGCCGGTAGAACCCGGCGAGTTCGCCGGAGATGTCGGCGGCGGGGGCTCCGGGGGCCGCCCCCGGGCCGTCCGCCCCCATCGCTCCCGCCGGTCCCGCCATGGCGGCCACGCCCCTTTCCCCACCCTGCTGAACGATCATCAACAAGTAAACCGGAGTTGGGGACTCCTGAGAAGGTCAAACAAATCTCCTTCCTCGCGTTATGGACCAGTATGTGATTTCGCCCTAACGTGAGAAGGCGCTACCGGGGCCGGTGCGACCCGGAGATCGGAGGGAGACCGTGCGGCAGCCGACAGCATCCCGCGAAGGCCCGTACGACCGATGGCCGGCGGACTCCCCGGGCGTGGTGGGGACCGGATCCGGGACGGATACCGACCGCGCCGACGGTGTACTGCGGCTGGCCGCCGGGCTGCTCCGGCCCGGGCTGCCCGCCCTGGCCGACGGCGCCGTCTCCCGGCTGCGTACCGTCAGCGCTTTCTACGGCGATCCGCTGCTCGCGCCGCCGGATCTCGCGGAGTCGGCGCGGCTCGGTCTCGACACGTTCCTCGGGGGCCTCGTCGACCCGGGCCGGGCGGCGGAGTCGGGGGAGTACGCGTGGGAGACCGGCCGCCGCCGGGCCTCCGACGGCGTTCCGCTCCAGGCCGTGCTGCACGCGTACCGGATCGGCGGTACCCGGCTGTGGGAGGAACTGGTCGCCCTGGTCGTCCGGGAGTGCCCCGACCGGACCCCGGCGCTGGCCTTCGCCGCGGGCGACGTCTGGCGCCGGGTGGACCGGGACACGGCCCTGCTGGTCGAGGCGTACCGGCGGGTGACCGCCGGGCTCTCCGACGGCGACGGGCGCGGTCTGCGACCGGCGCTGCGCGCGCTGCTGCGCGGCCGGGCCGATCCGGTGCGCGTCGCGGCGTTCGCCGTCTGTCTCGGGCTGCCGAAGCGGGGCCGGTACGCGGTCGCGCTGCTGCGCGGCCCCGGCGCGGAGCGCGCCGACACGGATCCGGTCCACGAGGTCGTGGACGGGGTGGCGCTGTTCTGGTGCCCGCTGGACGGGGCCACGGCGGTCGTGGCGCACCTCGGCGCCCGTCCGCCGGAGGAGCTGACGCGACTGGTCCCGGTGGCGCCCGGGGCCCGAGGGGGTGTCAGTACCGTGGTGGACGGCCTGGAGCGGCTGGGCCGGGCCCGCGAACTGGCCGGGCTCGCCCTGGCCGCGTGTCCGGCGGACGGGACGCTCCACCGGCTCGGCGACCGCCTGGCGCGGGCGTTCGTCGTGGCCCGGCCCGATCTCGCCGCGGACGTCGCCGAGCAGGTGTTCGGTCCGCTGCGGGCGGTGGAGCCCGCGGAGCGGGCCGATCTGCTGACGACGCTCGCCGCCTGGCTGGACCGCGGCGGCTCCACGCGGCGCGCGGGTGAGCTGCTGTACTGCCATCGCAACACGGTGCTCAACCGTCTGCGCCGCCTCGAACGCCTCACCGGCCGAAGTCTCGCGAACCCCCGGGACGTGGTGGACCTGGCGATGGCCCTGGACGCGGAGGGACTGACCGCGCCGCCGGAGCCCGGGGGCTGATCCGGGGGATCCCGGTCACCGCCCGGCCGGCACCGCCGTCGCCCGGAAGCCTCACCAGCGTCGCGCGGAAGCCTCACCGCCGTCGCGCGGGCGTCGCCGTCCTTGTGCGGTGGACGCGCGGTCGTGGGCGGCGGGTGTGCCCGGGCACACGTCCGCGGGTCACGGCGACGATGCCGTGTCCCGCGGGTTACCGCGGGACCGCGACCGTGTGACAGTCGGCCTCCCCCGCACACCGCCCCACCGGGGCAGCCCCGTACCACCCGGACGAAGGAGTCCTCATGCCGACCGCCGAACGAGTCCACCGCCGCCGCGGACGGCGGAGCGCCGTCGCCGCGCTGTGTGCCGCGCTCTTCGCGCTGGCGCCCGCCGTACCCGCCACGGGCGCCGTGCCGCCGCCCCCGGCCACGGCCGCGGATCCACCGCTGAGCGTGCCGGCCGACCGGCTGGCCGCCGCCCTCGACTGCCCCGACGAGCTGGGCCGTTCACAGCGGGACCCGGTGCTCCTGGTGCACGGCACCGGTGTCGGGGCCGAACTGAACTGGGGCTGGAACTACGTCCCCGCCCTGCGCGACCTCGGCTACGACGTCTGTACGGTCGACCTCCCCGGCCGGTCCCTGGTCGACATCCAGGAGTCGGCCGAGTACGTCGTCCACGCCCTGACCACGATACGGGCGGCCACCGGGCGGCCCGTGGACGCGATCGGCCACAGCCAGGGCGGGCTCCAGATCCGCTGGGCGCTGACCTACTGGCCGGGGCTGCGCGAGTCGGTGGACGACGTGGTCAGCCTCGGCACGCCCGAGTACGGCGCGGCCGCCGGGGACCTGGTGTGCGCCCTGTCCTGCGCCCCTGCGCTGCACCAGATGTCCCGCGGCTCGGAGTTCCTGAAGGCCCTGAACTCCGGGGACCCGACGCCGGGACCGGTGTCGTACACCGGGATCTACACCAGGAACGACACCGTGGTCGTGCCGTACTCCACCTCGATACGGGAGGGCGCGCGGAACATCAAGCTCCAGGACGTGTGCGGGATCCGCCTGGTGACCCATATCGGCCTGCTGTACGACTCCGTCACCTTCCGTCTCGTCCGGGACGCGCTGGACCGGCCGGGGCCCGCCGATCCGGCCCGGCTGCCGTCCGGCGCCTGCCTGGCCGGTCCCTACCTCCCGGGGGTCGGCGCCGCCGATCTCGGCTTTGCGGCGGCGGTGGTGGCGCCGGCCGCGGCCGCGGCGATCGCCACCGCGCCGAAGACCCGCCACGAGCCGCCCCCGCGCCCGTACGTGTCCTGACCCCCGCACCTGCGACGGCGGCGAAAGATCTGCCGCCCAACCATGGACAGCAGCGTTAGCGTGAATTAACTTCAATGTCACAACGAGGGCCCTTCGCACCGCTGGATCCCTGGTATTCGCCTGCCGGATACCCCGCCCTCGACGGGCAGTTGCCGTCCGAAAACGGAATCCGGACATTCACCGGACCGACCGGGTTCCCCGCCGCCGCCAGTCACCAGGAGACCCCCGTGACCCTTGCCTGGTCCTCGTCCCAGCCCCCGTCCCCCGAGATCCCCCGGGTCGCCGCCGACGCCATCCTGACCGGCGCCGCGGGCGCCTATCCCGACCGTGTCGCCCTGCGCGACGGCGGGGAGACGCTGACCTACGGCGAGCTGCGCGAAGCCGCCCTGCGGGTGGCGGGCGCGCTGCGCGCCCGGGGACTGGTACCGGGTGATGTCGCCGCGCTCCATCTGCCCAACACGATGTGGTACGTGGTCGCCTACTACGGCGCCCTGTGCGCCGGGCTCACGGTGGCACCGCTCAACCCGGCCCAGCCGCCCGAGGCCCTGCGCGCCCAGCTCGCCGACTGCGGGGCCACGGCCGTCTTCACCCACCCGGCCGCCGCCGCGGCCGGGCCGGTCGCGGAGGTCCTCTCCGCGACCGGTCTCGTGGTCCATGTACCGGGCTCGGACGTCAGCCCCGCCCCGGCCGGCGCCGAGCCGCCCGGCACCTGGATCCCACTGACGGCGCTGCTCACCGCGCCCCCGCTGGAGGGCTACCGCCCCGACCCCGATCTGGTCGCCCATCTCCAGCTGACCGGCGGCACCACCGGACGCACCAAGGCGGTCCGGGTCCTGCACCGCAATATCGTCGCCAACGTCCTCCAGGGCGTCACCTGGCGCGCCTGCTCCCGGGCCTATCTCGACGCGGACGGCGGGCTGCGGCTGGAGCGGATGACCGGCGCGCCCGCCGGGAGCGTCGTCCCGGGCGAGTGCGTCAACATCGCCGTCGCCCCGCTCTTCCACGGCCTCGGCCTGGTCGGGCACAACTCCAACACCCTGCTCGGCGCCACCTGTGTGATCACCGGCGGCCGGTTCGACGCCGACCGGTTCATCGAGGAGATCGAGACCCACGGCGTCACCCATGTCGCAGGATCCCCCGCGATGTTCTACGCCATGCTGCGCAGCCCGGATCTGGACCGGCGCGACCTCTCGTCGCTGCGGATGGTCACCTCGGGGGCCGCACCCATCGACTCGCGCGCCCTGGCCCGGCTGCGGGCGGCGCTGCCGGACGCGAGCGTCAACGAGGGATACGGCCTGAGCGAGGCCACCATGGGCGTCACGATGGTGCCGCCGGGCATGGCGGTGCCCGACGGCACCGTCGGCACGCCGATGCCGCACACCGAGATCGAGATCCGCGCCGAGGACGGCCGGACCGTACTCCCGCGGGGCGATGCGGGCGAGATCTGGGTCCGCGGCCCCCAGGTCACCGACGGCTACCAGGACGAACCCGAGCTGACCGCCGAGCAGTTCGTCGACGGCTGGCTGCGCACCGGCGACCTGGGCCGGCTGGACGCGGACGGATTCCTGTTCCTCGTCGGCCGGGCCAAGGACATGCTGATCTACAAGGGCTACAACGTCTATCCGCAGCCGCTGGAGGACGTCCTCTGCTCACATCCGGCGGTGGCGCAGGCGTCGGTCGTCGGCCGGCCCGACCCCGTCGCCGGGGAGATCCCCGTCGCCTTCGTCGTCCTCGAACCGGGCGCCCGCGCCGAGGCGGAGCGCGCCGACGCGTTCCTCGCCGAGTTGATGGCCCATGTCGCGTCGCGGGTCGCGCCGTACCAGAAGGTCCGGGAGGCGTATCTGGTGGACGCGCTGCCGCTGACCCCGACGGGGAAGGTCCTCAAGACCAGCCTCCGCGACCGGCTGCGCCCGGCGGCCGGGCTCGCGTCCGCCTCGTAGGCCGTACCGGTGCGCGCCCCGGCCGGGGTACCGGGCGCGCACCGGTACGGGCCCGGGCCCGGCGCCGCACCCGCGCGGATCCGGTGTCCAACGCCGGGGATCCGATCCGCGCACCTCACCCGGCCCACGTTATGACTCATTCACTTAGGGGAGTAAGGGCATGGCGAGACGCGGCATCTGCCTTATGTGCTGCGGGGCATGGGGCGCGGCGCCCGCACACCCGGTCGAACACCAGGTGAGGGACGGGTCACCGGAGACGTCCGTTGGGGTACGTTGTGCGGATGACTGACGCCGCCGACTCCCCGGCCTCCCCCACCGTCCCCGCGGCGGCCGGTTCCCGGGGCCGGGCCGCCGGACCGGGCGCGACACCGCGCCGCGCGCCCGCCCGCAGACCGCCGGACCGCAAGGAGCGGATCCTCGACGCGGCCGCCGTCCTCTTCCGCGACCGGGGCTACCACAACGTGTCGGTGGCGGACGTCGCCGGTGCCGTCGGCATCACGGCGCCCGCGCTCTACCGCCACTTCCGCGGCAAGCCCGATCTGCTGGCCCGCGTCGTCGACCGGACCGTCGACACGATCGCCGCGAGCACCGCCGCCGCCCCGGACCTCGACACCTATCTCGGCACCGCCGCCGGGCACAGCATCGAGCGCCGGGGCGCGGCCGTGCTGTGGCAGCGCGAGGCCCGTCATCTGCCGGACGAGCAGCGGGAACGGGAGCGGCATGTGCTGAGCGCCGCCGCCGGATCGCTCGGGGGGCTGATCGGTGCCGAGCGGCCGGAGCTGCCGACGGCCGACCGGACCCTGCTGGCGTGGGCCGTGCTCTCGGTACTCGGCTCCATCTCCTGGCACCGTACGTCCCTGCCGCGCCGCCGTTTCGAAGAGGTGATGCGCGGTCTCGCGACCGCGGCGGCCCGCTGCGAGTTGGGGACGCCCGGGGGCGGCGACCCGACCGCGGAGGGCGAGAACGCCACCCGTGAGCCGGGGGCGTACGCCGCCCTCGCGCTCTCCCGCCGGGAGGAGATCCTCGGCGCGGCGCTGCGCCTCTTCGACGAGCGGGGCTTCCAGTCGGTGAGCACCGACGACATCGGTGAGGCGGCCGGCGCGTCGGGCCCCAGTATCTACAAGCACTACCCCACCAAGACCGATCTGCTGATCGCCGGAGTGGTACGCGCCGGGGAGCAGCGGCGCGCCGGGACGGCCCGCGCGCTGGAGGGACCGGGCACCCCCTTCGAGACGCTGGAGCGGCTGCTGCGCTCGTACGTCGACTTCGCCCTCGGGCATACGCGTCTGATCGGCATCCTCCTCGCCGAACTGGACCAGCTGCCCGACAAGGAGCGCCGGTCGGCCCTCCAGGCGCAGCGGGAGTATCTGGCGCTGTGGGGGCGGCTGTTCGGCGAGGCCCGGCCGGGTACGGATCCGGCGGAGGGCCGGATCGTGGTCAGCGCCGTACTGACGGTCGTGGACAACGCGGTACGCACGGGACGGCTGGGCGCGCGGGCGGATCTCGGTGACCGGCTGGTGGAGGTCGGCCTCGCGCTGCTGCGGGCCGGCTGATCCCGGTCCGGGTCCATCGGGTGCGGTACGGCGTGACGGGCGGTACGGGAAGGGGACTGGGGATACCCCTTCGCGTACCGCCCGTGCGATGTCCGCCCGCCGCCCGGCCGGTGTCCGGGAGCGGCGGTCGTCGGGGCCGGACCGGCGGCCCGCGGGCTCAGGGCCACGGGCTCGGGGCCACGGGGCCGCGGGGCCGCCGGTCGACTCCCCCGGTTAGAAGACGCTCAGGCCGTAGAGGCTGAGCGGCCGCAGGACCGGCTCGTAGAACGTGATGCCGCCCACGGTGCAGTTGCCGCTGCCGCCGGAGAGCAGACCGTGAGCCGTGTTGCCGCTGAAGAGGGAGCCGCCGCTGTCACCGGGCTGGGCACAGGCGTTGGTCTGGATGGTGTTGTAGACCAGCTGGCCGCCGCCGTAGTTGACGGTGGCGTTCAGCCCGGTCACGGTGCCGGTGCGGTAGCCGGTGGTGCTGCCGGAGCGCTCGATGCGCTGGCCCAGGACGGGGTTCGCGGCGTTGATGATGTCGCGGTAGGTGCCGTTGTACAGATAGACGCGGCCGTCGGACGCGGCCGGGTTGGAGTGCTGGATGACACCGTGGTCGTAGACCGGGAAGACGGTCCAGCCCGGGACGGCGGTACCGATGTTCCAGCTGGGCCTGCCCTTGGTGCAGTGGCCCGCGGTCAGCGCGAACTGCGTACGCGCGCTGTTGACGACGTTGAAGCCGAGGGAACAGCGCACACCGGCGGAGGTGATGGCCTCGCCGCCCGCGATCAGCCGGCTGAACTTGCCGGGAGTGCGCTTGATCACCAGCGCGTCGGCACTCGCGCCGGCCGACTTCTTGATCTTGGCGATCTCCGCCTTGGACACGGTGCTGTCGGCGGTGACGACGACCTTGCCCGACTTGGCGTCGGTGAGCCAGGACGTACCGCCGACGTCGGCGGCCAGTACGGCGTTGTGTACCGCGGCGAGCTTGGCGGCGGACGCCTTGGGCGCGTCGGCCGCCGCGGCGGTCGGCGCCAAGAGGGCGGCGACGGTGGCGAGGCCGGCCACGACGGCGGCCACGCCTCTTCGGCCAGTGGTCCGTGCGAGGAGCGTCTTGACCTTCACGAATCCTCCGATGGGAAGCCGGGGCCCGTCCGGTGTACGGGCCCCTGGTCACGCGCTTCGGCGGGTCCATGCACCACACGGGGGTCATGTGCCTGCCAAATCAACGTGATGGGGATCCTGGGCCGCACCGACCCCTCGCAACAAGTTCGACTTTTGGCCGCCCTGCCGGGCCGGGGCGCCGCCGTTCCGGGGTTGGCAGGAAGGCGCTCTTGCCGAAATCGAAGGAGGCTCGCGTTCCGGTGGCGCGGCGCTGCGTGCGCGCTGCTGAACGAGCAACCGCTTTCCTGATTCCGGTAGCCGACCCGCCGAGGGGGGCGCCGAGGCGTGCCTCCGCCGCCGGGAACCGACCCGGGAACGGCGCGGCCCGGCTGCTCAGGACCGCGAGGCGGCCGAACCGTCGTGTACTACGAAGGAATTGGCGGTCGGGTTCACCAAGGCCCGGCAAAGAATTCCGGTACGCACTGTGATCCAGGCCACATGCGGCGACTTTCCGCGATCTCACCCGGGAGCCCCGCCCCGGCGCCCGCGCCCCCGCCGGGACGCTCCGACGGCGCGGCGGCAAAAAATACACCACTCCGCCCACCGGGCCCGGTATCCGTATGCGCCGGATTGACCCTCTTCCCTGCCCTCCGCCGTGGCCATTTTTGCCATGTTCACGTCGAAGCGGCGATTTTCCCGGCGTGACGACAAAACACCGCAGCGCCGCATGGGATCCCAGGGCCCGGCGTGACCGGAGTGACCGCCTCGGCGTGGTGCCCGGCGCCCGTTCCGGCCGGGGCGCGGGAGGCGGAACCGTACCGACTCCGCCGGGAGGCGCGGGGCCTGCTCCGGAACGGACGCGGGACCGCTTCGCGCACGACGGGGAAAATCGGTCGCGCCCCCGCGCCCGCCGCTGTTAGCGTGCGGACGCGCTCCTTCTCCAGGGGTGCTTCGTCGTCGCGACACCGTTCCGGTGTCGCCGTTCGGGCTCCACGCCCCGGAAAGAGCTGATGTATGCCCCGGCCCGGGCCGAGCGTGCCTCGTCACACCGCGAGCGCGTCCGGCAACTGACCCCGGCTGTCCCCGGACCCCCCTGACACCTCCGTGTCACGGGCCGTTCCGGTGTACTCCTCGCCCGGGTCTCCCGCCCCGCCCTCCGGTGAACGCCGGTCCCTTTCCCGTACGTCACCGTTCGTCCGCCGGTCCTCCCGGTGCGCCCCCGCGCGCCCGGCCGACCGTGCGGCGGTGCCCCTTCGGGCCGTTCCGGCGTCGCTCCCCGAGTGCCGCTCGGCTTCCTCGTGCTGTCGTCATCACTTCCAGCCAGGAGTCCCGAGTGTCCACCCACCAGGGCAACAGCCCCTCCCGTCCGCGTCCTTCGACACCTCACCCCGTCCTGCGGACCAACACCTTCACCTGCGTGCGCTGCGGACTGACCGTCGGCGCCCTCGATCCCGAGGGGGCCGTACGCAACCACTGCCCGAGTTGTCTGCACTCCCGCCATCTCGACGACCACGTCGACGGCGGGCCCTCGGCGTGCCGGTCCCGGATGAGCCCGATCTCCGTCGCCGTCCTGCGCGCGGGCGATTGGACGGTCGTCCACCGCTGCACCCGCTGCGGTGAGCTGTCGACCGGACCGGTCAGCCCCGACGACAACCATCTGATCCTCATGCGGATGGCCGTCCGACCCCTCGCCACGCCTCCGTTCCCCCTGGAACTCTTCGGCGAGCTGTGACCCGGACATCCCCCACCGCACGGAAGAAAGCCGAAGAAGAAAGGAACGACCCCGTGCCACGACGGGTGAGAAGAACCGAGAAACCGCCGAAAGACGGGCGCGGCCCCGGGGGCCGCCGCGGCGGACCACGCCCCCAGGCGCCCAAGGGCGTCCTGCACGGCCGGAGCGGTGAACACGGGGAGTCCTTCCGCTGTGCCGGCTGCCGGCTAGACGTGTCCGTCGACGCGCCCGGCACCGCGCACCGCAACCACTGCCCGCAGTGCCTGGCCAGCCTCCATCTGGACGCCCGGATACCGGGCGACCGGGCCTCGCGGTGCCGCGGCCGGATGACGGCGATCGGCCTCGCGGTCAGACCGGACGGCGAGTGGCTGGTCATCCACCGCTGTCTCTCCTGTGACGGCGTCAGCGCCAACCGGATCGCGGGCGACGACAACCCGCTGCCCCTGATCCGGCTGGCGACCCGCCCCCTCGCGGACCCGGGCGTCCCGGTACGGGCGCTGCTGACCCTCTGACCGGCGGGGCCGGGGGGGAGCGCCGTCATGGGTGACGGCGCTCTCTCCCGGCCGGGACGGCGGATCGCCGGCCCACGCGGTGACCGGAGCCCTCAGTCCCCCGCGATATGCGGAAGCACCACCCGCGCCAGGGCGTCCATACCCGTGTCGCCCGGGTGGAGATGGTCACCCGAGTCGTAGGCGGGGAGCAGGCGCGCCGGGTCGGCCGGGTCGCGGAGGGCCAGATCGGCGTCGGCGACCGCGTCGTACGCGCCGCTGGTGCGGATCCAGTGGTTGAGCTCCTGGCGCACCCGCTCCTTGGGCTCGGTGTAGTAGCCGAAGCCCGCGCCCTTGAAGGGGAGCAGGGTCGTTCCGACGATCTCGACGCCCCGGGCGCGGGCCTGGCGGATCAGGTCCTTGTGCCCTTCGATCAACTGGCGCGCGGTGACCGTCGGGGCCGCGCCGCAGCCGAAGTCGGGCTGACCGCCGGAGCCGATGTCGTTGATGCCCAGCATGACGACGGCGGTCCTTACGCCGGGCCGGTCGAGCACATCGTGGCGGAAGCGGTCCGTCCCCTTCACGCCGGAGCACGGCGAGTCGGTGAGCAGGTGATTGCCGCTGATGCCGGAGTTGACGACGGACAGCCGGGTGCGGGCGGCGGTCAGGCGCTCGGCGAGCTGGTCGGGAAAGCGGTTGTCGGCGTCGGGCGTCGACCCGTAGCCGTCGGTGATGGAGTCTCCGAAGGCGACGACCGCGCCCCGCGACGCCGCACCCGCGACATCGACTCCGGAGAAGGCGTAGTAGGAGTAGGTGGTCTCCCCGGCGAACGGCGCGCCCGAGGTGTCCCGGGTCAGATCGCCCGCGGCGCGATAGGTGGTCGTCAGCCCTTCGGAGTGGAAGCCGACCGGGCCGGTGCTCCCGCCGAAGTGGAGGGTTACCGTCAGCCGCTCCAGAGGTCGTACCGGCAACCCGACCGCGTCCGAGGCCCGTTCCTTCCCGGGCGGTACGACGACCTCGCGGTCGCCCCCGAACCGTACGGTCCTCACGCTGCCGGGCCGGACGGCGGCGCCCTCACCGGTCCGGCCGACCGTCGCGGCGACGACCCGCAGCGGACGGGTCCCGTACTGGTTGGACACCCTGATCCGCAGCCGCTCGCCCGCCGAGGCGACCCGGACCACCTGCCGGACGCTCTCGTCGGTGAATCCGCCGACGGACCAGTTGGGCGACCAGCCCGGGATGCTCACCGGGGCCTGGTGCGCGGCTCCCCACGCCCCCGTCCAGCGGGCCTGGCGCTCGCCGTCCGTCGCCGTGGCGGGGCCGGTGGTCAGGGCGAACACGGCCGTGGTGACCGCCGCGAGCGCCGCGGCCGAGCGTTGCCGGAATCTGTCGCGCATGGTCCTTGCCGCCTGTTCTCGGGCTCAACGGGCCCGGTGGGTCGGGGAGTTCGCGGGTTCAGCTCCGGCATCGTACGCATGATCGACGCCCGGCCCCGTTCCTTTTCTCCACCGCGCCCGCGCCCTCGGGGGCCGGGCCGGACCCCCTCGTACGGGATCAGACGGCGTCCTGTCGCGCCCCGTCGTCCCGGTCGCGGTCCCGGTCGCTGTCGCGGTCCCGGCCGCCGGACAGATGGACCAGCACCAGGCCGAAGGCGGCGATCATCACATTGCGGCCCGCGGGCTCCAGACCGTTCCAGTCCGACGACTGCCACATCTGGAACCACTCCCCGCCGATGACGACGAAGCCGAGGCCGAACAGCAGCACCACCATCACCAGGCCCAGGGTGCTCGCCCGGCGCGCCCGGCGCCGGGCGCCGCCGTCCCGGCGGATCCCCTTCACCCAGTACCCCGTCGCGAGCAGCAGGACGGCGGCGGTCAGGGTCTCCCAGCCGATGATGGCGACATAGGCGATATCGGCGACCGTACGGGACTCGATCGCCCGCCACATGACGTCCTCGTCCCGGAACGTGGTGTCCATGGCGAGTACATGCCGGACGAACTCCCGGTTCGTCCCGAAGTCGGTGATGTTCCCGAACGCCACCAGGGCCATGTACCCGGCGACGACGGCGGTGAAGACGGCCGCCGCCAGCTGCGGGGTGCCGAGCGCGAACACCCGGTCCCGGGCACGGCCCCCCGCACCGGTCCCGGCCTCGCTCTTCCCGGATTCGATCCTGTCGCCCACCCGTTGCTCCTCTCCCGCCCCGTACGCCCCTCGCGTACGGACCACGGCATCGTGCCACGCGGCCCGGCGGCCCGGTACGGGGCGGCGGTGGCCGCGCGACCGGGGCTCCGGGGACGATTCCGGCGCCCGGTGGGACACTGGACGCATGACGGAACGCAAGCCGCCGGGCATGAACTTCGAGTCCTGGGTGGACCGGCAGATCCGCGACGCGGAGCGGCGCGGTGAGTTCGCGTCGCTGCCGGGCGCGGGCGAGCCGCTGCCCTCGGCCGTCGAGGCGCCCTACGACGAGAACTGGTGGATCAAGCGGAAGCTGGAGCGCGAGGGCTTCGCGTCGCTGCCGCCGACCCTGGCCCTGCGCAAGGAGGTCGAGGACGTGCTCGACGCCGCCTGGGCCGCCCCGACCGAGGCGGCGGCGTGCCGTCTGGTCGAGAAGATCAATCCGCGGATCCGGCAGATGATGCTGCGCCCGCCGCCGGGACCTCCCCTGGGGCTCAAGCCGTTCGACCTCGGCGAGATCGCCCGCGAGTGGCGCACCCGCCGGACTCCCCCCGGGGGCGCCTGACGGATCTCCGGCGGACCGCGCGGGTCCGGTGGCCGGGCCCGGAGCCGTACTACCGGACCGGGCGGGAGCCGTACGCCGTCCGCTCGGGCCCGGAGCCGTACGCCGTCCGCGGGCTTCATGGACTCGTCGCCCTCGGGCTGGCCGCTGCCCTCCGCCGCGTCCAGGGCCCGGCCGCGGCGGATCAGCCAGATACCGATCAGCACACCGACGACGGCCAGCAGTCCGGCGCCCAGGAACCCGAGGCGGAAGCCCTCGTTCACCGCGAAGGCGTCCGACGGTCCGTCCACGGAGTCGGTACGGGCCTCCGCGAGCGCCGCCAGCACGGCGATGCCCAGTCCCGCGCCGATGCGCTGGGCGGTGTTGACGACGGCGGAGATCACCCCGGTCTCGTGCACCTCGACGGCCTTGACCGCGGGGATCGTCGATCCGACGAACACCGCGGGGAGTCCGACGGCGAAGACGACCGCGGCGGGCAGATAGTCGGTCAGGAAGTCGGCGCCGACCGGCATCCTGCTCATCAGCAGCAGCCCGAGCGCGAGGAAGGCCATCCCGAGGGTGAGGACGGCCCGCGGCCCCCAGGCCGCCAGCGCCGGGGGGATCGCCGTCCGGGAGACGATCAGGTTCACCACGGCGATGGGCAGGACGGCCAGTCCGCTCTCCAGCGGTGTGTAGTCGCGCACCTCCTGGAAGTAGAGCGCCAGGAAGACGAAAGCCGGCACATGCGCCGCGCCCACGATGACACTGGCGAGGGTGGAGCCGCTGATATCGGGGTTCCGGAAGAGCCGGAAGGGCAGCAGCGGATCGTCCGAGCGGCGTTCCACGACCACGAACGCGACGCCGAGCGCGGCCCCGGCCACGCCGAGCAGGACCGTGAAGCCGTCCAGGTCGCCCTCGGCCGCCACGGTGACCACATAGACGAGCAGGAGCAGCGCCGACGTACCGGTGGCGATACCGGGCAGGTCGAGCCGGTCGCGGACCCGGATCAGGGACGTCACGTCGTCCGGAGGCAGCAGCCGTCCGCTGAGGAACAGCCCAGCCACTCCGATGGGGACGTTGATCAGGAAGATCCACGGCCAGCTCAGCACTTCGACGATCAGACCGCCCAGCACCACACCGCCCGCGGCGCCGACCGCGCCCATCGCGCTCCACCAGCCGAAGGCCCGCCGGTGCGCGGCGGGGTCGGTGAAGATCACGGTGAGCAGCGAGAGTTCGGCGGGGATCAGGATGGCGGCGCCCACGCCCTGGAGCGCGCGGGCGGCGATCAGCATCCAGTCCCAGGCCGCCAGCCCCGCGAGGAGGGAGGCGAAGGTGAAGACGGCCAGACCGACCTGGAACATCCTTCGGCGCCCGAGGATGTCGGTGGCCCGTCCGGCGCCCAGCTGGAACCCTCCGAACGTCACCTGGTAGGCCGTCCCGACCCAGGCGAGCCCGACGACCGTCAGGCCGAGCGACGCCCCGATGGCGGGCAGCGCCACGTTGACGATCGACACATCCAAGAACACCACGAGCTCCACCGAGGTGAGGAGCAGCAAAGCCGCCCTTTTCCCCTGGAGAACACCGCTCATGTCTCTCCTCCGCACGGCTGACTAAAATTAACTAAAGCTTTCCTCTAAAGCTCCACTCTAGTCAAGCTGAGCTTGACTACCACGGCTGATCAGCATCGGCGGAAAATGATCGACCTTGACTGGAGTTGGACGCTAGAGTATTCATATGGCCACCTTTGGATGGCAGTAGGGGGAACGCCAGATGCAAGGAGACAGCAGCACACCCGGTCACTGTCCGGAACTCTCCGGTGACTGCGGAGCAAGGCTCGATACGTTGTCCGCCCAGTGGGGCCGACCGATTCAGCATGTGATCCACGCCATCGCCCTCACCGTGCTCGGGCGCCAGGCCGTCGACGGCGCGGTCCGGCTGCGCGCGGACGGGGTCGACCGGGGGCGGCTCGTCCTGCCCCGCACCATCGGCATCGCCGAGGCCGCCCGGCTCACCGGGGAACTCGTGGGCGACGCCGGCTCGGTCGTCGTCACCACCGCCACCGGCGGCTCGGGCCTGCCCGAGCTGGTCCGGCTGGAGGTCCTTCGCCGCGCGGACGGGACCCTCGCCGTTCCCGTCACCGCTTCGGCCCGTCAGGCGGACCGGCTCCGCCACGCCTGGCACCATCCGTACACCGCGTCGGCGACGGTCCGCGACGTCCCGCTGGTCTCCCCGGACGACGCCAGGGACCTGGCCCGCTGGGACGAGAACCTCGCCCCGATCCCGGCCACCACACTCGACGCCACCTTCAGCCGGATAGCCCGCGCCTTACCCGCGGCGACCGCCGTCGCCGCCGGGGACCACCGGCTCACCTACGCGCAGGTGGAGGCGCAGGCGTCCCGGCTGGCCGGGCTGCTCGTCCACTCGGGCGTCCAGCTCGGCGAACCCGTCGTGGTCGTGAGCGACCGCCCCTTCCGCGCGGTCGTCGAACAGCTCGCCGTCCTCAAGGCGGGCGCCGTCTGTCTGCCCGTCGGCCGGGTCACCCGGCTGCGGGCCCGGGAGCTGACCGCGTTGAGCGGGGCCCGTTACGTCCTCGGGGACGGCCCCGGTGTCGCGCCCTGGGAACCGTACTGCCGCACGCTCTCCGCGCGGCAGGCCCATCAGACCCCCGAGCGGGGCCCGGAGGGGACAACCCCCGAGCCCTCCCTGCCCCGCTCGGGCTTCACCGACGTCGCGTACTGCCTCGTCGACACCCCGGACCGGGGCCGGCCGGGCGGCCGGCTCTCCGCCCATGACGCCTGGGGGTCCGCCACCCTGTCCAGGATCCGGCGGATCGGCCGCGCCTCCGGGGAGATCGCGGTCTGCGCCCGCCCCTGGGACCCGGCCTTCGTCTCCGCCATGTGGTGGGCCTTCGCCTGCGGAGGACTGCTCCGCTGGCACGATCCGTCGGCGGCGGACGTCCACCGCTCCGTCGCCCGGCATCTCACCGGCAGCCTCCGGCCCGACGCCCTGCTCACCGCCGAGCAGTACGCACGGGTCCTGGCGGCCGTGGACCGCCCGGCCGCGCCCGGCGCCCGCGCCGTGGTGCTGACCGGGGAGCCGACGGGCGACCGCACGGCGGCGCGGCATGCCGCGAAACTGCCGGGGGCCAGGCTCTTCGCCGAGTTCAGCGGGGACGGCGCACCACTGCCGTGGACCGTACGCGAACTGCTCACCGGTACGGCACCGGCGGCCGCGGCCGGGGACCCCGCCGCGGCGTTCACCCCGATCGGCCGGCCGGCGCCCAACGTCCGCGTACGGATCCTGGACGAGGCCGGCCGGGCCCTGCCGCCGGGGCTCGTCGGCGAACTCCGCGCCGAGGGCAGCGCCCTGTCCTGCGCGACGCTGCCGCCCGGTGGCAGCCAGCCCGGCTATCCCGATCCCCTGCTGGCCTCCGGCCGGCTCGCCCGGCTGCGGGCGGACGGCGCCCTGGAACTGGCCGACGCCCGGCCCGCTCCCCCGGCCGCCCCCCATGTCCTGGTCCGCAGGGCTCCCTCGGCGGTCGGCGCCCTGCGGCGCTGACGCCCCCCGTTCCGGCCGAACCGGCCGGTAACGCCACCTCCGTTTCCCGCCTCCCCCGCCACGGCGGATCCGCCGATGACGCCGGGAACGGTCCGCCGCCGCTCACGGGCACCCCCGCGCCCACCGCCGGGACCCCGTCCATCTCCCCACGCCCCCGTGCTGTCACCGGTCCTATCCAGCATGAAGGAGATCAGCATGCACATGGCTGCCACCGCCCCTTCAGGAGTCGCCGCACCACAAGGCGGGAACCCTCTGGCCCACGCGGCCGCGCCACTCGCCGGCTTCACCGTCGCCTACCCGGAGCGGCTCCCCGCGAGCGATGTGCTCCTGCGGCATCTGTCCTCGCTCGGCGCGGTCCTGACCCGCGACGACAGCGGCAGACCCGATCAGGCCGTACGGCTCACGGCGCTCGGCGCATCGGGCCCCGTGCTCGACTGTCGTATCGACTGGTCGGAGCCCGGCCCCGACACCGCCTCCATCACCGACGAGACCGCCGTCCAGGCCGCCGCGGGCCTGATGTCCGTCCACGGACGGCGGACGGGGATACCCACCCGGATACCCGTGGACTACGCGTCGGCCTGCTCGGGCGTCGTCGCGGTCCAGGGCGTCCTGGCCGCCCTGATCGCCCGGGAACGGGGCACCGCCGTGTCCCGGGTCGGCACCACCGTCACCCACGCGGGTCTGCTCGCGATCTCCCAGTACCTGGCCGCCGCCAGCGCGGAGGACGACGAGATCGTGCCGAAGGACACCCCGGAGAACGGTCCGCCGTTCCGCAGCCGCGACGGGGTCTGGTTCGAGATCGAGGCCCTCGACCAGCGGCCCTGGCAGGCGTTCTGGGCCGAACTCGGCGTCGCCGAGCAGGATGTGCGCCGCGGCTACCAGCCGTTCGTGATGCGCTACCCCAAGGCCGTCTCCCCGCTGCCCGCCTCCCTCGCCGCCGCCGTCGCGGAACGCGACTTCGCCGACCTCGACGACATCGCGGCGCGGACCGGGATGAGCGTCTGCCGGATCCGGACCGTCGACGAGCGCCGGGCCGACCGCGACGCGCTGGTGGACGGCAGGGTGCCGGGGCCCTGGAGGCTCACCCCGTCCGACGACCCGGCGCCGGACGCGCCCGCCGCCGTACCGCCCACCCCGGACCAGCCCCTGCGGGGCATCACGGTGGTCGAGGCCGGACGGCGCATCCAGGCGCCGATGGCCACCCTGGTCCTACGGCTCCTCGGCGCCCGGGTGGTCAGGATCGAACCCCACGACGGCGATCCGCTGCGCGGTATGCCGCCGATGGTCGGCGACTGCTCCGCCCGCTTCATCGCCCTCAACCGGGGCAAGGAGGTGCTCTGGGCCGATCTCAAGTCCGCCGACGGCCGGGCCGCCGTAGTCGAACTGGTCAGGAACGCCGATGTGTTCCTCCACAACTGGGCGCCCGGCAAGGCCGCCGCCTTCGGACTCGACTCCGACCAGTTGCTGAAGGTCAACCCCCGGCTCGTCTACGGCTACTCGTCCGGATGGGGCGACGCGCTCGGCGACAACCCGCCCCTGGGCACCGACTTCATGGCCCAGGCGTACTCGGGGCTCGCCCGGCAGATGTCGGTGGACGGCACCCCCCGGCCGTCCCTGATGACGCTGATCGACGTCCTCGGCGGACTGGTCGCCGCCGAGGGTCTTCTCGCGGGGCTCCTGTGGCGGGAGCGCAACGGGCGCGGTCTCCGGGTCGACACATCCCTGCTGTCCGCGTCGACCGTGCTCCAGTACGACGTCCTCGAACGGGCCAGGAACCGGCACGCCCCCGGCTGCGGCAACACCGCGGCGCCGGTGCTCGACGGCCCCTGGGCCACCTCCGACGGGCTGCTCGCCCTGTCCGCGCGCTCCCACACCGCCGCCGGCAGGCTCTGCCGGGCCCTCGGCCTCGACACCGCCCTGACCGAGGAGGACCTCGGGTCCGCGGTGGCGGACCTGCTCGCCGGAGGGACGACCGCCGAGTGGGTCGCCGGACTCACCGCGGCGGGCGTCCCGGCGACCCCCGTCGCCACCGACCTGGCGGCGCTGCCGGACGCCCCGGTCGCCCGGCGCGCCCTCGCCCGTCGGGAGTGCACCCTCGTCACCGCCCCCTGGAGGTTCGACGCATGACCGCCACCGTCTTCCACGACCTGGTGCCCGCCGAACTCCGCGCACGGTGGACCACCGAGGGCCGCTACCCCGGCAAGTCCCTGTTCGCGCTCTTCCAGGAGCACGCCGCAGCCCGGCCGAACGCCCCCGCCGTCCTCGACGGACAGGGCGTGACGACCTACGCCGAGCTGGAGCGTACGGCCCTGGGTCTGGCGAGCGCCCTGATCGACTCGGGCACCCGCCCCGGCGACGTGGTCGCCGTCAACCTCGGCAACGGCCGGCTGGCCTGCGCCGTGGACCTCGCCGTCGCCGCCGTGGGCGCGATCGGGCTGCCGTACCCCATCGGACGGCGGCGCCAGGACACCTACGCCATGCTCCGCCGGGCCCGGCCGACCACCGCGGTGATCACCCGTCAGGTCGGTGAGACCGACTACGGGGCCCTGATCGACGAGCTGCGGCCGGAACTCCCCGATCTGCGGGAGGTCTTCGTCGTCGGCGAGCCCCTGCCTGGGATGCGCTCCGTCGACGAGCTGCTCGCCGAGCTGCCCGAGCCCCCGGCCGCCCTCCCCGCGACGGACCCGGACTCCGTCGCGCGGATCCTGGTCTCCTCGGGATCCGAGGCCGAGCCGAAGATGGTCGCCTACTCGCACAACGCGCTGGCCGGCGGGCGCGGGGCGTTCGTCAGCTCCCTGGTGCGCGGCGAGGGACCGCCGCGGATCATGTTCATGGTGCCCCTCGCGTCGTCCTTCGGCTCCACGGGGACCTTCGTCACCCTCGCGGTCCTCGGCGGCAGCCTGGTGCTGATGCCCCGGTTCAGCGCCGCCGATGCGGTCCGGCTGATCGGGGAGCACCGGCCGACGCACCTCATGGGCGTGCCCACGATGTTCCAGGAGATGCTGGCCGATCCCCGGCTGGGGACGGACGCGGCGGACCGGGTGGACACCTCGTCCCTCACCGCACTGGTCTGCGGCGGCGCCGGGGTGGACCCCAGGACCGTCGAGGAGTGCGTGCGGGCCTTCGGCTGTGCCTTCGTCAATCTGTACGGATCGGCCGACGGCGTCAACTGCCACACCCAGATCGAGGACGATCTGGCGACCGTGCAGAACACCGCGGGACGCCCCAACCCGGATGTCACCACGATCCGGATCACCGCCGACGACGGCTCCGAGGTGCCGCTCGGCGGCATCGGGGAGATCTGGTCCCGCGGGCCGATGACCCCGCTGTGCTACGTCAACGCCCCCGAACTGGACGCCCTCTACCGTACCGAGGGCGGTTGGGTGCGCACCGGTGACCTCGGGCGGATCGACGAGTCCGGGCGGCTGAACATCACCGGCCGCCAGAAGGAGATCATCATCCGGGCCGGGCTCAACATCAGCCCCGCCGAGGTCGAGTCGATGGTCAACACCCACCCGGCGGTGAAGAGCGCCGTCTGTCTGGGCATCCCGCACACACTCCTCGGCGAGCAGGTCTGTGTCTGGGTGGTGCCGCTGCCCGGCCAGCCGGTGCCGGAGCTGAACGAGCTGAGGCGCTATCTCTTCGAGGACCGGGGTCTGGAGCGGGCCAAGCTGCCCGAGCGGATCGTCGTCCTCGACGAACTGCCCATCAGCCCCGCCGGCAAGGTCGACAAGCACGCGCTCAAGGCGGCCGTGCCGCCCGAATCCCCGGCTTCCCGAGCCCGTTCCTAAGGACGAGACCGAGATGAACGTGCCCATGACGAACGCCATCGACACCATCGAGAACACCACCGCCCGCACCCCGGCTCAGGACCCCTTCGCCCTGCCCGAGCCGATCGCGGCGCTCCGCCGGCAGGTGCGGGAGTTCATCCGTACCGAGGTCTTCCCGGCCGAGCCCGTCCTGGCCTCCGGCACCCCCGAGGCACGGGCCCTGCTGCGCGACCTCCAGGGGAAGGCCAAGGCCAACGGCTTGTGGGCGCTGGCCCATCCGGAGGAGCTGGGCGGCCGCGATCTGTCCCTGACCGAGTACGTCCATATCGGCGAGGCCGAGGGCGAGTCCGAGTTCGGGCCCGCCGTACTGGGCTCCGAGCACCTCCTCGACGCGCTGATGCTGCACCGGCACGCCCCCGAGGGGATCCGCGAGCGCTATCTGCCGGGTCTGGTGGGCGGTGAGGTGATGCCGTGTTACGGCATGTCGGAGCCGGGGCGGTCCGGTTCCGACCCGTCGCTGATGACGACCCGCGCCGAGCCGTGCGAGGGGGGCTGGTCGATCCGGGGCCGCAAATGGTTCAGCCGGGCCGCGCACGCCGACTTCATCACGGTGATGTGCCGTACCGAGCCGCTGGGCGTACCCAACGGCCAGGCGTTCACCATGTTCCTGGTGCCCACCGGGACCGAGGGCTTCACCATCGTGCGGGAGCTGTCGGTCCTGGGGACGACGGGTGATCACTGCGAGATGACCTTCGACAATGTCAGGGTCCCGGACGAGTACCGGATCGGGGAGCGCGGCAAGGGCTTCCCGGTCGCGGGCGAGCGGCTCGATCTGGGCCGTACGCTGCGGGCCGTCCAGTGGCTGGGGCAGTCGATGCGCGCCTTCGACCTGATGGGCCACCGGCTGCACGCCCGCAGCGCGTTCGGTGAGCCGCTCGCGGCGAAGCAGCTGATGCAGCAGCACATCTTCGACTCGTACACCGACATCCAGTCGGCGCGGGCGCAGGTGCTGCGGGCCGCCGCGGCGGTGGACAGCGGGCGGCGGGCCTATGTGGAGGTCGCGGCGGCGAAGGTGCTGGCGTCGCGGGCGCTGTGCCAGGTACTCGACCGCGCGGTGCAGGTGTTCGGCGCCGAGGGACTGATCGACGACACCCCGATCAGCCGGATGTACCGGCGGGCGCGGGCGACCCGGATCTACGACGGTCCGGACGAGCTGCACGCCCATACGGTCGCCAAGCGGCTGCTGAAGCCGTTCGCCACCGGTCCCGACGCGGTGGTGGAGGTGTTCTGACGGCCGCCGCTCCCGGGCCGTAGGACCTGACGGCGGCGGGCTCCGGTACGGGAAGTCCCGTACCGGAGCCCGCCGCTTCGCCGGGTCAGCCGCCGGGGGCGGGGTCCGTGTCCGGCCGTAGTCGCAGCAGCGCCGCGAGGAGGAAGTAGTCGCCCCAGACCAGTTCATGGGCGACGGCCGTCCCGGAGGCCATGTCGTAGCAGCCGTCCAGGAGGGCCCCGGCGGGCGGTGCGGCGGCGTCCGCGCCGGGCCGGGTGAGATGGCCGTCGACGAGCCGGGCGACCAGTTCGGCCCCGGCCCGCCGGTACCGTACGGCGGCCGGTCCTTCGAGCGTGTCGGCCAGCCGCAGCATCGTCTCGGCGGCGATGGCGCCCGCCGAGGTGTCCCGGGGGCCGCCGGGGTCGTCGAAGCTCCACGGGGGCACGTCCCCGCCGGTGCGCTCCAGCCAGACGTCGGTGGTGCGCAGGGCCGCGTCCAGGAAGGCCGGGGCGGGTGACCGCAGGGCGCGGGCCGCGGTGGTGAGGGCGGCCATGCCCCAGGCCTGGCCGCGTGGCCAGCCGTCGTGCGGAGCCCCGGCCGGGTCGGCGGGGGCCGGTTCGCCGGGGCGGGCCGTGGCCCGGATCGTGCCGTCCGGGGTGACGCAGTGCGTCAGGACGGCGGTGGCATGGGCCTCGGCCAGCTTCTCCCAGCCGGGTTCGCCGTGGTCGCGTCCGGCCCGGTCCAGCAGGGCGATCACGGCCGCCGCCGCGTCCACGCCGAGGGTGCCGGCGCCGCGTTCGCCGTGGCCGAGCGCCGTGCCGAGCGGGACGTAGTCGCCGCCGGAGCCGTCCGGCCCGCCGGACCTGCCGGACGCGGCGAGGGCCGCCGCGCCCTCCCTGGCCACCGCCGCGGCCTCGGGTTCGCCGCACAGCAAGGCGCCGTGCGCCGCCCCGTACCAGAAGGTCATTCCGCGGGTGTCGGTGTCGTCGGCGGCGCGTTCCCGCAGCCGCCGGGTGGTGTCGAGGGCGCGGGCCCGGTCCTCGGGGGCGCCCGAGTGCGCGGCCGTGAGCCAGAGCAGACCCGCCCAGAAGCCCCCGGTCCACGAGCCGCGACGGGTGGTCGTCCAGACCCCGGTGGCGGGGTCGGCGTAGAGGGGGAAGCGTTCGCCGACCTCGCCGGCGGTGCGGCGGACCCGCCCGGTCATGGCGGTGGCGGCGGACTCGATGCCGTACGCGTCGATGGTCACCGGCTCACTCCTTGGTGATCAGCAGGGTCTGGGCGGCGGTGCCGAACTCCCCCGCGGTGTCGATGAGGACGGCCTCGGCGACACCCCGGCCGACGACCCCGGGCCTGGTCCTGGCCCGCAGGGCGACCCACTCGCCCACCGGCGGCCGGATCAGGTGGACCGTCAGATCGAGATTGGTCCAGCGGTAGAGGTCCGGGGGGAGGACGGCGCCGATGCCGTGGGTGAGGTCGGCGAGGGCGACCGCGGCCTGTTCGGGCGCGCCGTGCTCCCCGGCGACGGTGGTACGGAGCCGGGCCCAGGCGGTCGCGCCGAGCGGGTTGTCGGGGTCGTCGACGAGGACGGTCTCGGTGGCGTCGCGGTTGAACGAAGGACGCTCGGAGCGGTCGGCGACGGCCCAGCCGCCGTCCCGGGGCGGGGCGTCGGGCTCCCGCGGCAGCCCCGGGGGCAGATCGGTGGCGGCGCGGCGGACGCCGAGGATCCCGGCGGCGGCGACGGGGGTGCCGTCGGCGGTGATCGTGACATCGACGGCGGCGAAGCTGCGACCGCTGCGCACCGGGCGGACGTCGACGCGCAGGGGGGCCGCGGGGACCGGGCCGAGGAAGTCGACGGAGATCCGGGCCAGGGGCCGCTCGGGGCCCAGTTCGGCGGCGGCCCGATGGGCGGCGAGGGCGGCGACGGCACCGCCGTGCAGCCGTCCGGCGTGCCAGGGGCCGATGGCCAGGTCGGTGGGCTCGTAGGCGCCGTCGACCGGGCGGAAGAGGGTGCCGACGGGACGTAAGGGAGTCTCGGGTCCTTCGATGCGTACCCGGCCGCTCATGCGCGTACCGCCCTTCGTACCTGGAGACCGCAGACGACGGAGGTGAGGAAGGCGACGCCGACGAGGGTCCAGCCCGCGGTGTAGCCGCCGGATCCGTCGGCCAGCAGGCCGAAGGCGAGGGGGCCCACCACGAAGCCGCCGAAGAAACCCATGGAGACCAGGGCGGAGGCGTGTCCGGTGGCGCCGAAGGCGGGACTGCGGACGACGGCGACCATCGAGACCGCGTTGGCGGCGACGGCGGAGCCGCCGAGGCCGATGGCCCCGGCCCAGACGAGGGCGGTGGCCGACTCGGCCAGGGGGATCAGCGCCACGAAGCCGACGGCGACGGCGGCCAGGGTGACCAGGGCGACGGAGATATCGGCGAGCCGTCCGCTGTAGCGGGTCCACAGCACCCGGGCGACGATGCCGGAGGCGCCGAGCGCGGCGACGAGGGCGCCCGCCGTACGGGCGGTGAGGCCGAGTTCCTCGTGGGCGTAGAGCGGCAGATAGGTGTTGAGGGCGGCGAGTCCGGTACCGACGCCGAGTGAGTAGACGACGAGCCAGCGGGCAGCAGCGTTGGGAGCCTCAGGAAGAAGGCTCCCGGCGGGGCGCACGCCCTCCGGGCGGTCCGCGGGCAGTCCGGCCGCGGCGACGGCGGCGGCGAGGGCGACCGGGATGACCAGGGCGAGGGCGATACGCCAGTCGAGCACCGAGGCCAGGGTGGGGATCAGCAGACCCGCGGCGAAGGCGCCGAACTGGACGCCGGACTGCTTGACTCCTATCGCGGCGGGTCTGCGGGCGGGCGGCAGATGCGTGGCGATCAGCCGGTTGGTCGAGGGGTTCGCGAACGCCTGGGCGAGGCCGGCCAGGACGAGCGCGACCAGCAGCCAGCCGTAGGTACCGCCCGCCGAGAGGGCGGTGAACGCCACGGCGATGGTGACCAGCATGGCCACCAGGGTCCACCGGCCGCCCAGCAGATCGGTGAGATGCCCGGCGTAGAGGGAGAGGAGCGATGCCGTACCGAAGGCGACGGCGGTCAGGGTGCCCAACTGGGACCGCGTGATATCGAGTTCCGCCAGGAGCGAAGGACCGAGGGCACCCAGGGCGAACAGGACGAACATCGCCAGCCCCATGCCCGTGGTGAGCAGACCGACCAACCCTTTGGGCACCCGATCGACCCGCTCACCCGTTTGTATATCAGGCTCTGCGACCATACCTGCCTCCCCACAGGACAACCTTGTGTAGTATTACTCTAGATCTTAGCTCTAATGAACGGATGGTGCAGTCGTGACAGCCAAGCCCGGGACGAGACGGCGCCAGGCGGAGGAGACCCGGAACCGGGTGCTCGACGCCGCACTACGACTCTTCAAGGACAACGGCTACGGCAGCACCACGATCGAGTCGATCGCCCGCGAAGCCGGAGTCGCCGTCCAGACCATCTACTTCAAATTCGGCAATAAACAGACAATCCTCAAAGAACTGGTCGACATCCGGGTCGCCGGTGACGACGAGCCCATCCCCACCCTGGAACGGCCCTGGGTGAAACAGGCGATGGCGGCCGGGGACCCCTCCACCCAGCTGCGCCACCAGGTCGCCGCCGCCCGCGAGATCTACGAGCGGGTGGGCGAGCTGCTGGAGGTGCTCCGTACCGCCGCCGCCTCCCATCCCGACGTCGCCCCGCTGTGGGAGCGCAACAAGGAACAGCGGCTGGAGGTGCAGACCGTCCTGATGAAGGCCCTGGCCGAGAAGGAGCAGCTTCCCCCGGAGCTGACCTTCGACCGGGCCGTGGACATCAGTTACGGCCTACTGGGGCCCGAGGTCTACCACCTCCTGGTGACGGAACGCGGCTGGACCACCCAGCAGTGGGCCGACTGGGTGCACGCGGCGCTCTGCCGCGATCTCATCCGCGTCGACTGACCGGACTCCCCCGCCGCGGTTCCCCCGATCCCCCCTGTCGTCCCCACCGCCCCCGTCGTCCCGGCTTCCCCGTCTTCTTTCCGTGAGACCCGTGACCCGTCGGCCGGTCGGCCTCGTTGGACCCACCGACCCCACTGGTCCCGACAACCGCTCCACCATCGGTGCCCGGCGCGCTCTTGTGCCGGGCACGCCCCTCTCGGTGCGGCGGCGGCACGATCCGCCGCGCCGTGATCACGTACTGCCCGGCGACGGTCCGGGCCAGTCCCCGACATGCGGCGGGCCGTGGCTCTCACCGCGCCCGCCCCCGAGATCCTGGGGGAGAGCCCATGGCTCTTTCTGCACAGCCCCGCCCCGACGAGGACGGCGGGAGAACACCGGTGAACAAGGGTACGGACTCCTTAAAGCGCGAGGGCTGGCTGGCAAGGACCGCCCGGCTGCTGGCCCGGCGCAGAGTCCCCGTCTTCCTGATCGTCGCGGCGCTCACCGTGGCGGCGGGACTGCTCGGCGCGGGCGCCGGAAACCATCTCGCCAGCGGCGGCTACACACCCGAGGCGTCGGAGTCCTCCCGCGCGGAACACCTGCTCAGCGACCGGTTCAAGGCCGGTTCACCCAATATGATCCTGGTCGCCGAGGCGGACGGGCCGGTCGAGGACGCGGCCAACGCGCGGGCCGGGGCGGAGCTGACCGAACGGATCCGCAAGGAGTCCGGGGTCGTCTTCGCGCACTCCTTCTGGAGCACCAAGGACCCGGCGCTGCGCTCCAAGGACGGCCGTACGGCGCTGATCCTGATCAAGCTCGGCGGTACCGAGGACGAGTTCACCCAGAAGTCCCACGACCTCCAGCCGGACGTCACCGGCGAACAGGGCCCGCTGACGGTGACCGCCACCGGACTGGCCCCGATCAACGACCAGATCGAACGGCAGAGCGCCGAGGACCTGACCCGGGCCGAACTCCTGGCCGCGCCGCTCACCCTCCTGATACTGCTGGCCGCCTTCGGCTCGCTGGTCGCCGCGTCCCTGCCGATGGTCGTCGGGATCGTCTCCGTCGTGGGCACCCTCGCGGTCCTGCGGGTGATGGCCGAGGTCACCGATGTGTCGATCTTCGCCATGAACGTCACCACGGCGCTCGGCTTCGGACTCGCCGTCGACTACAGCCTCTTCATCGTCACCCGCTACCGGGAGGAGCTCGCCCGGGGCCTGGACGTGACCGAGGCCATCGTGGAGAGTCTGCGCACCGCGGGCCGGACCGTGCTGTTCTCCGCGCTCACCGTCGCCATCTCCCTCGCGGCGCTGATGGTCTTCCCGGTCTACTTCCTCCAGTCACTGGCGTACGCGGGCATCGCCGTGGTCATCCTGGCGGCGATGGCGTCCCTGCTGATCCTCCCCGCCCTGCTGGCGCTGATCGGACGGCATGTCGACCGGTTCGACATCTTCGCCCCGCTGCGCCGCAGGATGCCCGGCTTCAAGAAGGAGGGCGCGGGCGTCTGGCACTGGCTCTCCACCCGGGTGATGCGCCGTCCGGTCCTGATCGGCGGTGCGGTCGTCGTCGTCCTGATCCTCTTCGCCCTGCCGTTCGGGCACGCCAGATTCGGCATGACGGACGACCGGATCCTGCCGAAGGGCGCAAGCGCCCAGGTGGCCGCCGATGTCGTCCGCAGCGACTTCGACCGCGCCGCCACCGCCCCGGTGACCGTGGTCATGCCCTCCCTCGACGCCGCGGCACAGAAGGAGAAGCTCACGGAGTACGTCCGGGAGGTCTCCCGGGTCGAGCACACCCAGCGCGTGGACAGCGCCGTCGGCTCCTGGAGCGGGGGACGGCAGATCGCACCGCCGGGACCGGCGTCGGCGGCCTACAGCGACGGCCGGGGCACCTGGCTCTCCGTGGTCTCCGACGTCGACCCCAACTCCGGCCGGGGCGAGAAGCACCTCGAAGCCGTCCGGGACGTCGAGGCGCCGGCCGACCGGCTCGCGGGCGGCGACGCGGCCAGCCTGGTGGACACCAAGGCGGCGCTGGCCGACCGGATCCCCTGGGCCGCGGCGATCATCGCCCTCAGCATGTTCGTGCTGCTCTTCCTCTTCTCCGGCAGCGTCATCGTGCCGCTGAAGGCGCTGGTGTTCAACCTGCTCAGCCTCACGGCGTCGTTCGGCGCGATGGTCTACGTCTTCCAGGA
Source organism: Streptomyces sp. NPDC059248 (assembly GCF_042753905.1). Taxonomy (NCBI): domain Bacteria; kingdom Bacillati; phylum Actinomycetota; class Actinomycetes; order Kitasatosporales; family Streptomycetaceae; genus Streptomyces; species Streptomyces sp. NPDC059248. The sequence goes on from NZ_JBHYZV010000002.1 coordinate 105,413, forward strand.
CGGCCATATGAAGTGGCTGGTGGGCGACTTCGTGCACACCGGCCAACTCGAGGTCACCGTGCCCCTGCTGATGTTCTGCATCGCCTTCGGGCTCTCCATGGACTACAGCGTCTTCCTGCTCTCCAGAATCCGGGAGGAGTACCTCCTCACCGGTGACAACACCCGGGCGGTCACCTTCGGCATGGACCACACGGGACGGCTCATCACGGCGGCCGCGCTGATCGTGGCCACCGTCCTGGCGGCGCTCGCGACCTCCGGGCTGAGCCTGCTCAAGCTACTGGGCGCGGGGCTCGCGCTCGCCGTGCTCGTGGACGCCACACTCGTCCGCGGCATCCTCGTCCCGGCGTTCATGAAACTCATGGGCCGGGCGAACTGGTGGGCCCCTGGACCGCTTCGGAGATTCCACGACAAGGCCGGTCTTCGCGACGGATGATTTCCGGTCCGGTACCGAGCGGTTGCCCCGTTGGACGGTTGGCGGGGCAGCCGCTCGGGTATGGGGCGCAACTTGACTGAAGCGAGCAACTAGAGTAGAAATACAACGAGTTCTCGCCGGGGGGCGGGAACGAAGGTCTCTAAGGCGGCTCACCTTGAGGGCACAACGCGCCACGGCCGAACGGGGGATTGTCGGGATGGATCACATCCAACCCAGCTCAGACTCCTGCCCTGGAGTCGGCGAGAAACAGACTCGCCGGTCGGGCCCACGCGGCTGAAGATCCGCCGCCCCGGCTCCCGATTGCCCGTCGGTGCCGCCTTCACCACTCGCCCATATTTTGGCAAATCTTGTGCGGAAATCCTTCCGGACGATCACTAATCCAATTCCGTTAATACCTGTAACGGCTTTACGGATGCGACTTTCCCAGCGGTCGCATATGCGCTTCGTATCACTGTGTGCGGAGGTTCAGAGCGTGGGTGCTATGCATTCCGACGATGTGTCCGGCTGTACCGGACCCCGGCTACTCATCTTCTCCATAGGCAAACGCGACACCTTCCACCAGGCGGTGCGACAGGCGCTCGTGGATCTCACCGACGACTCCGACCGGCGACTCGACAGCACTCACGGCGGCCGGGCGGCGCCACCGGAGTCCGGTCCGGAGGCCCCCGGCGGGAGCGACGCCTACCGGGCGATCCTCGCCAAGGCGCGCCGCTTCCTCACCGCGGCCCTGCCCACCGCCGGGCTCCATCTGATCACCGCCGACACGCCGACCGACGCGGCCCGCGCGGCGGGGACCCTCACCGACACCGGAGCGGACGCCGGTGTGGGACCGCTGGTCCTCGTGGACGCGGGCGGCGCCGGACTGAGCACCGCCCCCTTCGAGGAGTCCGTCGGCGCGGCACTCGACGAACTGGCCGCCGGGCTGAGCGGTCTCCCGGGCGGCGACCTCCCCGCCCGCCATACCGTGGTCTACGCGGAGGAGGGCGCCGACGACGGTCTCCTGGTGGCCCGCCCGTACCACTTACGACGGGTCCCCGAGGACGCCTGGGCCCACACCGCCGATGTGGTCTGCCAGCTCGCCGACCACATCCAGCGCTGTCTGGCCGGCGCCGCGGCACGGGCGACCCGTACCGGCCCATCCGCCCTGGCACACGCCCTGTACGCCTTCCTCACCGCGCGCTCCGGCGACACCTGGGGCCTGCACTACTACACGGGCTCGGTGGTCTCGGGAGTCATCCGCGATCTCGACGCCCTCGCCGAAACCGCGGGCAACCCCGTTCTGCGCGGCCCGAGCGAGCACAGCCTCGCCTGCGGCGCGCTCGCCCGGTGGCAGCTCGACGGGGCGCCCTTCCTCACCGTGGTCACCAGCGGCATGGTCGACGAGTTCCGCGGCACCCTGGCCAATCTCCGGGACGCCCGCGCCCGCGGCTTCATCGTGTGCGCCGACTCCCCCGCCGGTTCCTGGTTCCCGTTCCAGGGCACCGTCCACGGCGCCGAGGACTCCCGGGCGGTCCTGGCGGCCCGCGGGATCCGCCATGTCTATCTGGACGCGCCCGAGCGGCTGGGCGCCCAACTGGCCGAGGCCTTCGCCGCCTACGACGAGGACCGCGGCCCCGTCGTCCTCCTCGCCACCCCCGCCGTACTGGACACCGCGACCGACGGGTCCGGCGCCGACGCCTTCCCGCTGCCCGCGGCCCCGGAGCGCCCGTCCACCGCCGCCCTCGTCGTACGGGAGGACGAACTCGCCCCGGTCGTCGACCTGGTCAACCACGGCCCCGACCGGTTCCTGTGGCAGTGCGGCGCCCTCGCAGACGAGGAGTCGCGGCTGGTCCACGAGATCGCCGGGAAGGCCGGGATCGCCCTGGCCGACTCCCTCACCCGGCCCGGCGCCGTCTCCCGCTACCGCGACGGCGCGGTGGTGCCCGCGTACCTGGGCACGCTCGGGGTGTACGGCTTCTCCGCCCGGGTCCACGACTTCCTCCACGACAACGGGCGGCTGCGCCCCCGGGACCAGCAGGCCCTGCTCTTCCTCAAGAGCCGGGTCGCCGAAGCGGCCACCCCCTTCTCGCCCCGGGTGCTGAAACGGTCCGTGCGGATCGCGCAGGTCACCCGGGAGCCGGAGCACCTGGCGCCGTACACGGACCTCCCGGTGCGCGCCGACGCCCTGGCCTTCCTCAGGGCGGTACACGAACGGCTGGACGTCGACCCGGCGCTGCTGGCCCGGCGGACCGCGGCTCTCGCCGGGGCCCGCGAGAGCGCCTCCGACGCCCTGCACGAACTCCCCGTCCTGCCGATGAGCGCCAACTACTTCTTCGCCCGGCTGGGGCGGACGCTGGAGCGCCTCATCACCGAGGAGTCGTACACCTATACCGGCGTCTACGACGTCGGCCGGGGCGGGCTCTCCGCGGTGCGCAATCTGCCCAGGACCGGACCGGGGTTCTCCGGCTGGTACGGGCGGGCGCTGATGGGCGACGCCCTCCAGGCCGTCCCCGCCATCGCGCTCACCCGCGACGACAACGTCCTCGCCTTCATCGGCGACGGCGCCTCGGCGCTCGTACCGGACATCGTGCCCACCCTCGTCCAGCAGGTCTGCCTGTACGGCCGTCCGCTCACCGGAAACCTCACCGTCTTCCGGCTCATCGACGGCGGCCACTCGGTGATCCGGACCTACCACGAGGGCCGTACGGACGCCTCCATGAGCCGGCAGACCCAGGTACTGCATCTGCTGGAGCCCGAGTGGACCCGGTCGTTCAGCGGACTGACGCTGCACCATCGGCATGTCGCCGATGTCGCCGACGCCGATCTGGACGACTGGCTGACCCGGCCGGCGACGGTCAACATCTGCTCGGTGCCGATCGCCCACAACAACGAGGGCGACGGCCTCAGTCTGTTCTCCGCGCACGGCTGGCAGCGCGACGAGCTGTCCGACCTCAGTCTCACCGTCATCCGGGCGGCCGCCAGGTCGGCGTACCCCGTGAACGGCGCGTAACCCGCGCAGGTCCCGTTTTCCGCACTCCCTCGCGCCCACCGCCGTGCCCGCGGTGTGCCCGGCCCCTTCCCACGGAGGCAGTGTCTTGTCCCCCGATTCTCCCGACCCGGCCGTACGCGCCCCGGGCGGCGACCCCGTGACGGCCTTCGGTTTCCTGGCCCACCCCATCAGTACCGGCCATCGCCACCAGGTGCGCGCCATGGACCTGTTGTCCAGGCTGGTCGACGAGCACCGTGACGACCCGGCGCCGCCGGACCGGCGAGGGTACAGCGTCCCCTTCCCCCTGTTCCGCTCCGTCACATCCCGGACCGGGGCCCGCTGCGAGGGCCGGGTGCGCTATCTGCCGTACACCGCCGAGCAGATGCTGTCCCGGCCCACGACCGCCCGCCGTATGGTGGCCGACGAGGTGGAGCGGCTGCGCGCGGACGGCGCGCTGCTGGCCGGGCTCGGCGGGGCGACATCCATCGTCGGGGACCGCGGACTGTGGACGGCCCAGCAGGTCGGCATCCCGGTGACCAGCGGCAACTCCCTTACCGTCTACGCGGCGCACGAGGAGGTCCGGTACGTCGTCCGGCTGCTCGGGCTGCCCGTCGAGGACACCCGGATCGCCGTGGTGGGCTACCCGGGCTCGATCGGTCTCGCGGTGGCGAAGCTGCTGCTGGCCGACGGGTTCGAGCTGGATCTGGTGTGCCGTTCGGGGAATCGTTCGCCCGGGGCGCTGCTCCGGCATCTCGACCCCGCGGACCATCCACGGGTCCGGCTGGTCGACGATGTCGCCCTCTGCTCGGACCGGACGCGGATCTATGTCTGCGCCTCGTCCGTGGGCGGTCTGGTGACACCGGAGAAGCTGCGGCCGGGGTCGGTGGTGGTCGATGTGGCGCTGCCCCGGGATGTCACCGAGGCGCCGCACGACGACCGGGATGTGGTGATCGTCGACGGCGGGCTGGTCAGCGCCGTGCCCGAGGTCGTGGTGGGCGACGGCAGTCTGCCCAGCCCCACCCGGCAGCTCAACGGCTGTCTCGCCGAGACCGTGGTGCTGGCGCTGGAGGGGCGGGCGGAGTCGTTCTCCCTCGGCCGTGAGCTGGACCTGGACCGGGTACGCACCATCGGCGCGCTGGCGGCGAAGCACGGCTTCGTCCCGGTGCCCCTCGCCTCTTTCGGCCGTCCCCTCGCGGACGGCGAGATCCTGCGGCTGGGCCGCTACTTCCGGCAGCCTTCGGCCCGGCGGGGCGACGACACCGGGCGGGGTACGACGGCGGGGGGCACGAACGCCGGGGGTACGAGCCCCGGGGTGACGGCCGCCGAGGGCACGGCCGCCGCGGGGGCGGCCGGGTCCGGCGACGACACCGGGCGGGACACCGTACGCCGGTTCCGCAACCGGGTGAACCCGCCGATGGCGCGGCTGTTCGCGGCCCACGGCCTCGACCGGGTCTTCACCCGGGGCTCCGGCTCCACCCTCACCACCTCCGACGGTGTGGACTATCTCGACTTCGTCGCCGGGTACGGCTGTCTCAACCTGGGGCACAACCATCCGCGGATCACCGAGGCGCTCCGCGGCTTCCTCGACGCCGGGACCCCCACCTTCGTCCAGTACGTCTCGATGCCGACGAAGACCGCGGAGCTGGCCGAGCGGCTGAGCGATCTGGCGCCGGGCCGGCTCGACCGGGTGTTCTTCAGCAACTCCGGTACGGAGGCGGTGGAGGCGGCGCTCAAGGTCGCCCGCGCCGGGACCGGCCGGACCCGGCTGGTCCACTGCGACAACAGCTACCACGGCAAGACGCTCGGCGCGCTCTCGGTCACCGGCCGGGCCTCGCACCGGGAGCCGTTCGGGGCGCTGCTGCCCGACACGGCCGCCGTCCCCTACGGCGATCTGGACGCGCTGCGGGACGCGATCGAGGGGGCCGCGGCCTTCATCGTCGAGCCGGTGCAGGGCGAGGGCGGGGTGGTCCTGCCGCCGGACGGCTATCTGAAGGCGGCCCGTGAGCTGTGCCGCCGGGCCGGTGCCGCGTTCGTCCTGGACGAGATCCAGACGGGGCTCGGCCGGACCGGCGCCCTGTTCGCCGCCGAGCACGACGGGCTGGACCCGGACGTGCTGTGCGTGGCCAAGTCCCTGTCGGGCGGTCTGGTCCCGATCGCGGCGACGCTGAGCAGCGCCGAGCTGTGGGACGCGGCGTACGGCAGCGCCAACCGCGCCATGCTGCACTCGTCGACCTTCGGCGGCGGCAACTTCGCCGCCGCGGCGGGGCTCGCCACCCTCGACGTCCTGATCGAGGAGGATCTGCCGCGCCGGGCCCGGGAGATCGGCGCGCATCTGCGCGAGGGGCTCAAGAAGGTGTGCGCCCCGTACAGCTTTGTGAAGGACGTCCGCGGGATCGGGATGATGTCCGCCATCGAGTTCGACGGGGACTTCTCGGGCGCGGTCCGGACGATGACGGACGAGATGCTCACCCGTTTCCCGGGCGATCTGCACGCGCTCGCCGACACCCTGCCGGACGATCTGCGCTCGGCGCTGTCCCGGACGGGCCGGGCCCTGGAGTCCACCCTGGGCGATCTGATGTGTCTGCGGTTCGTCAGCGGTCTCGCCCGTGACCACCGCATCCTCACCTTCGTCACCGCGAACCACAACCGGGTACTGCGGATCCAGCCCCCGCTGATCCTCGACATCGCCGAGGCGAATCGTTTCGTCGAGGGTGTCGACGCCGTCTGCCAGAGCCTCGCCCTGCACGGCGATCTGCTGGCGTGGCAGCCATCGAAACCCTGACGCCCCGTCTCCCGGCGGACCGCCGACACCGTCCGCCGGGGCCGTGGGGGAACGCCGACCGCGCCCCGTACGGCAAGCGCACCATCGCGCACGGCCCCGCACCGCACCGCACCGCACCGCACCGAACGCACGGTGTTCCGTACGGCACCGATCGCACGGAGCACCGCCCGGATCGACCGTCCGACATCGCACCGACCCACGGGAGAGCACGCGTTATGAGCACCGCCGGCGCCGAAGAGCAGATCATCGCCTTCATGGTCGACCGCCTCGGCCTCCAGCCCGAGGAGATCACCCGGACCGCCCGTTTCAAGGAGGACCTCGAACTCGACTCCCTGGACATGGTGGAGATGGTCACCATCATGGAGGAACAGCTCGGTATCACCATGGACGACTCGATGGCCACATCCCTGACGACCCTGGGGGCCGTCGTCGACTTCCTCGAGAGCCGTCAGCAGCTCGCCGACGGGAACGCGGCGTGACCGCCCGCCGTGTCGTGGTCACCGGGCTCGGCCCGGTGACCCCCGTCGGAGTCGGGGCGAAGGACTTCCATGTGGGGCAGCTCGACGGCCGGAGCGGGGTCAGGACCATCAGCCGCTTCGACGCGACGCCGCTGCCGGTCCGGATCGCGGGCGAGGTCGATCTGCCCGACCATCTGGCGCTCTCCAGGCGGGAGCGGGCGGCCACCGACCGGTGCACCCAGCTGGGCGCCGCCGCGGCGGCCCTGGCGATCGAGGACAGCGGTCTCGATCTGGCGGTGGAGGACCCGACCCGGATCGGTGTCTCGATCGGCACCGGCTGCGGCGGGGCGACCAGTATCGAGGAGAGTTCACGCGCCTTTCTCGACCGGGGGCTGTCGGCCGTACCGGCCCGGTTCGTCCCCATGTCGATGGCGAACAGCACCGCCGCGTGGGTGGCCATCCACCATGGTCTGACCGGGCCCTGCACCACCTCGGTCACGGCCTGCGCCAGCGGGGCCGAGTCCCTGGTGGCGGCCCATCAGATGATCATGGCGGGCGAGGCCGACGTGGTGCTCGCGGGCGGCGCCGAGGCACCGCTCACCCCGATGATCGTGGCCAGTTTCGCCCGGATGAAGGCGCTGTCGACCCGGAACGACGAACCGGAGCGGGCCAGCCGCCCGTTCGGTGCCGACCGGGACGGCTTCGTGCTGAGCGAAGGAGCCGCCGTCCTGGTCCTGGAGTCGGCGGAACACGCCGCCGCCCGCGGCGCCGTTCCCCTGGCCGAGTTCCGCGGTTACGGCCGCTCCGGCGACGCCCATCACATCGTGGCGCCGAACCCGGACGGTACGTCGGCGGCGCGGGCGGTGACGGCGGCGCTCCGCTCGGCGCGGCTGACGCCCGAGGACGTGTCGTACGTCAATGCGCACGGCACCGGCACCCCGTTCAACGACGCGGCGGAGGCGCGGGCGCTGCGGCTGGCGCTCGGCACGGCCGCGGCCGGGATCCCGGTATCGGCCACCAAGTCGATGACGGGCCACTCGCTGGGGGCGGCGGGGGCGATCGAGGCCGTGGCCGCGATCCAGGCCCTCGGCCTGGGCACGCTGCCGCCCACCGCGAATCTGGACAGCCTCGACCCGGAGATCGGTCTCGATGTCATCGGGGCCGAGCCCAGGGAGGCGGAGAGCACGGCGGTGCTGTCCAACTCCTTCGCGTTCGGCGGGCACAACGTGGTCCTCGCCTTCGGCCGCCCCGGCAGGGACTGAGCCCACCCGGGCCCACCCGGCCCAGCACCCCCGTCCCCCCACTCCCCCAGTCAGCCAGCCAGTCAGCCAGTCAGCCAGTCACGAGGAGATCATGACCAGCGCGTACGACACCATCGTCGTCGGTGCCGGCCTCGCCGGAGTCACGGCCGCCCGGGAACTGCGGGCCCAGGGCCGCAGAACACTCCTGTTGGAGGCCGGTGACCGGGTCGGCGGACGGATCAGGACCGAGGAGTTCGCCGGACGGCCGGTCGAGCTGGGCGGGGCGTGGATCCACTGGACCCAGCCGCACGTCTGGGCGGAGCTGACCCGTTACGGCCTGACGGTGACGGGCGACGAGGAGCCCGACGAGGTCCTGATCCCCACCGAGGAGGAGCCCATCGCCCTCCCCGCCGACGATGTCCTCACCCGGGTCACCGATCTGCTGAACCGGGTGTTCCGGGGGACGGACCGGTACTTCCCCCGGCCGTACGATCCCCTCTTCCGCGCCGAAGCGCTGGCCGAGTTCGACCAGTACTCGTTGCGGGACTGGCTGGACCGGCTGGAGCTGACACCCGACGAGCGGACCATGGTCACCGGCGCGCTCTCCACCGAGCTGGGCGGCTCCAGCACCCGGGGCGCGGTCTCCATGCTGGCCCAGTGGTGGGCGCTGGGCGATCTGGCGACCCACGGCTACTACTCCCTGGTGAGTCTGCGGCCCGAGGCGGGGATGGGGGCGCTCGTCGAAGCCGTCCTGGCCGACGCCGGGACCGAGCTGCGCCTCGGTACCCCGGTCGCGGCGATCGACGACGACGGCCGCCGGGTGGCGGTGACGACCCGGGCGGGCGAGCGGTTCACCGCCGAGCACGCCGTGGTCGCGGTGCCGGTCAACGTCTGGCCCGACATCGTCTTCACCCCCGGCCTGCCCGCGGCCCACACCGCCACCGCTGCGGCGGGCGTCGGCGTCCCCGACAGCGTCAAGCTGTGGCTCCATGTGGCCACCGACCGGGGCCCCTTCCTGGCCCAGGGCTCGGAGGGCGCCCCGATCAACACCCTGATGCCGCACGCCCTCGTGGACGACGGCCAGATCATGGTCGGTTTCAGCGTCGACCCGTCGCTGGACATCACCGATCACGGCGCGGTGGAGAGGGCCGTCCAGCGGCTGGTGCCGGACGCCGAACTGCTCGCGTACCGGGCCCACGACTGGGGCGGCGACCCGTTCGCCAAGGGCGGCTGGGGCAATCGCAGGCCGGGCGCCCTGACGACGTCCCACACGGAGCTGCGGCGCCCCCACGGCCGGATCGTCTTCGCCGGGGCCGATCTCGCGGACGGCTGGGCGGGCTGTATCGACGGCGCCGTGGAGTCCGGGCTCAAGGCGGCCCGGCAGGTGGCCGGTCTCGACGCGCCGGACGGTGCCCCGGGCGGCGCCCCCGCCGGATGAACCCCGGATGAACCCCCGACGGCCCCCGGACGGGACCGTCCCCGGCTCCGTCCGCATCGTTCGATCGGATGACACGGGGGTGGTCCCGTCGGGGCGACGACGGTGACCGGAGCGGGTACCTCCGGCCGCCGGGGGCGGTGACAAGGTGGAGACCGTACGGGTCCGGGACCCGTACCCCCGCCGCCGTCACCACCGGGAGCCGTCAGATGACCGCCGAGAACGCCGTACCCCCGCGGGCGACCGCCCCGCGCCACCGTCGCACGGGTGCCGGGGGCCGGCGTCGTACCGCCGTCGTCGTCGTGCTCGCCGGGACGTTCCTCGCGGGCTGCGGCGCCGCGGAGACGGGCGCGGCCGACCCCGCGGCCTCCCCGGCCCCGGCCCCGGCGGCTTCGGCGCCGCCCGTGGTCTCGGCCGCGCCACCGCCTTCGGGGGCCGCCACCCCGGCGGGCAGCCTCCTGGTCGCCGACTTCGGCGCCGACACCGTGACCTTCCTCGACCCCGCGCGCGGCCCCTTCGCCTCCGTCCGGGTCGGTACGGCCCCGTACGGGCTGGCCGTCGGCGCGGACGGCCGGGCCTGGGTCGCCACCGCCGAGGGCGTCGCGGTCGTGGACACCCGGACCCGCGAGAGCCTCGGCCGGATCCCGTACCGTACGGCGACCGGCCCGGTGACCGACGGCGAGTACCGGGGCGGCGGGATGGGCATCGTCCTCGCGCCCGACGGGAAGCGGCTGTACGTCGGCGTCAACGTGCCCGACGGGCCGGGGACCGTGGAGGTGGTCGACACCGCGTCCCGCGAGGTCGTCGACGTCGTCCCGGTCGGCCGCCGCCCGTTCGACGTGGACGTCTCCCGGGACGGTACCGAGGTCTACGCCACCAATCACGACTCCTTCGACGTGACCGCGATCGACGCCGGGACGCTGGAGCCGCGCCGTTTCGAGGTCGCGCCGTACGGTACGGAGGGCGGGCTGGGTTCCTGGCTGAAGCCGCACTACGCGGTGGTCCGGGAGGACGGCAGGCTGCTGCTGCCGTTCGAGGGCGAGCGGCTGGCCGTACTCGATCCCCGGACCGGCCGGGTCGCGGTGGAGCCGATGACGGCCGACACCCATCAGCACGGCGCCGCCCTCACCCCCGACGGCACCCTGCTGGCCGTCGGCACGGGCCCGATCGGCGCGGCGGACGGCGAGGCGTCGCTGACGATCCGTACGAAGGACGGCCGGGAGCGGATCGTACCGCTGGACGGGCCGCACGAGGACGTGGCCGTCTCGGACGACGGCCGGACGGCCTATGTGACCGGCGGTTTCACCCGCGACGGCTACTGGGACGGGATCACGGTCGTCGATCTCGCGTCGGGCGGCACCCGCAGGCTGGCCGGGGGTGCACGGCCGCTGGGGATCGCGGTGCTGTGACGGCGGCGGAAACCGGTGGACGGCGGGGTGCGGGCGGTGTCATGGTCCGGTTGTGCTCCCGACCCCGGAACCTCCCGCGCCCGTCCCCTTGGCCGACGGTCTCGTCCTGCGCGAGGCACGGGCGTCCGACACGGACCGCATCGGGGCGCTGCTGACCCGGCGGATGGAACCGGCCGACGCCGTCGACCACCGGCTCGTCGTCACCGACCCCGCGGCGGGCCCGTCCTCGTGCGCCGTGGTCGTCGACGGCGACCGGGTGGTCTCCACCGCGACACTCCTCGACGAGACCGTCCGGATCGGCGGAGTCACCCTGCCCGCCGGACAGGTCGAGCTGGTGGCGACCGACCCGGCGTACGAGGGGCGCGGGCTGGTCCGGGCGCTGATGGGCTGGGCGCACGAGCGGTCGGCCGCGCGGGGTCATCTCGTCCAGGTGATGATCGGGATCCCCTACTTCTACCGGCTGTTCGGCTACGAGTACGCGATCGACATCGCGCCGGCCCCGGCGGTGCGCGCCGTACCGCCCGGTGACGACGACGGTTACCTCCTGCGGCCCGCTCGGGCGGCCGACGTCGCCGCGACGACGGCGCTCCAGAACGCGGCGCAGGACCGTTTCGACGTGGCCGTACCGCACTCGGCGCCCTGCCGGCACTGGCTGCTGGAGCACGAGGCGAGCACGTCCTGGGTGCTGGAGCGGGCCGGCGCGGTGGTCGCCACCGGCCGCACCGCACCGCCCGACGACGGCATGCTCCTGGCCGAGCCCGCGGCGGACGGCGAGGCGTCGGCACGGGCACTGCTGTGGGCGGTCGCCGCCCGGGTGCCCGACGGCGGACTGCGGGTCGTGCACCGGGCGGGCACGGTGACGGGCGACGCCTGGCATTCGTACCTCGACCACGAGCCGCGCGCCACGGCGGAGCAGTACTACGTCCGGATCCCCGATACCGCCGTCCTGCTGGACCGGCTGCGACCGCTGTTCCACCGGCGGCTGACCGACGCCGGAGTGGACCGCGCCGGCCGGGACATCGTGCTGTCCACCTTCGGTGCCCACTACCGGATCCCGGTCCTCCCCGACGGCCTCGGCGAGGTCGTCACCGGCGGCCCGATGCAGGGCCCGGGCGCGGCCAAGGGCGCCGGGGTGGCCCCGGACCAGCTGCCCGCCCTGCTCTTCGGCCCGCACGGCATGGCGGGGCTCACCCGCCTGCGCCCCGATGTCTACGCCGCGGACGACGAGCTGTTCCGGGCGCTCTTCCCGCCGCTCACCGCGGATCTCCTCAGCTTCTACCTGCCGTACTAGGCAGACCCGGGGCCTTCCGTCACTACTCGCGCGCGGGGTTCTCCACGACCCGCCGGGCCGCCGCGCTCTCCGCCGCCGGGGGCGACAGCTCGTCCAGGGTGTCCAGTTCGTCGCCCGCCAGCTCGGTCTCCCACGCCGCGGCGAGCCGCTCCTGCTCCTCGTCCGGCCGCCGGGCGACCTCCTCCCGGTGCCGGGGGTCCAGGGCGGCCAGGAAGCGCGTGACGGTCTCCGACGGCATCCGGTGCTCCTTCGGTCGGGGCGCACTCCTCCGGGCGGTCGCCCGGATACAGGCAGCCGACCATCCACGGCGACACCCCGCGCCCCCGACCGAGCCGAACGGGTGAGGGCGCCGTCGCCTGGATCGGCCCGGCGGAGCGACGACCGGGGACCATGAAGCCGACCCCGGTAGTTGATCAAACCATCTGTTGTAACTCCCCCGGATTCAGTAGGTTCTGCGTGATCAACAGGTCTACACCTGTGGGTTGTTGTGCTCACTCCCGTACCACCGTTCACCGCACAGGACCGACGTTCAGGAGAGACAGCACCATGCGAAGAACCCCCCACCACCGGCTGCGTACCGCCGTCGCCGGATTCCTCGCCACCGGGCTCGCCGCCATCGGGCTCGCCGCGCTTCCCGGCACCGCGAGCGCCGCGGGGACGGCGCTGAGTGTGCAGTACCGCACCGGGGTCACCGGCCCCACCGCGAGTCAGGCGGCGCCCTGGCTGACCGTCCGCAACACCGGCTCGGCGCCGGTCCGGCTGGCGGACGTCAAGCTGCGTTACTACTTCAGCGCCGACACACCCGCCACCTCGTACCGGTTCGCCTGCGACTGGGCCGTACGGGGCTGTGCCAACGTCACCGGCACCTTTGGGACGCTCACCCCGGGCACGGCCACCGCCGACCGCTATCTGGAGATCGGCTTCACGGCCGCCGCCGGGTCGATCGCGCCCGGGGCGACCAGCGGTGATCTGCAACTCCGCTTCCACCGCGCCGACTGGAACCAGCTCCGGCAGAGCGACGACCACTCCTTCGGCCCCGACCGCGCCTCGTACGCCGACTGGACCAAGGTGACCGCCCATCACGGGGGCGCCACCGTCTGGGGTACGGCGCCCGGCGGGCCGGTGGATCCGCCGCCCGCCCGGGCCCTCTTCGACGACTTCGTGTACACGGCGCACAATGATCCGCAGCTCGGCGCCAACGGCTGGATGGTACGGAGCTGGGGCGGCGGTCCCGGCGTTCCGGGGGCGTCGTGGTCGCCGGGGAACGTCTCCTTCGGCACCGACGGCGGTTCGTCGGTGATGAAGCTGCGGACCGAGACCACGGGCACCGCCGCGACCACCCGGCAGGCGGAGATCTCCACCACGACGATGAAGTTCCGCAAGGGGACCTACGCGGCGCGGGTCAAGTTCAGCGACGCGCCCGTCCACGGGCCCGACGGCGACCATGTGATCCAGACCTTCTTCACCATCAACGACCTCAAGGCGCCGATGGCGGACGACTACGCCGAGTACGACTTCGAGTATCTGCCCAACGGCGGCTGGGGCGAGACCGGGAACACGCTCTTCACCACCTCCTGGGAGACCTACGACTCGAACGGCGTCCAGCCGCCCGTGAACACGCACACCGCCGACCGGGCGGGCTACGGCGGCTGGCGCGACCTCGTCCTCACCATCGACGACACCGCCATCCGCTACTACGTCGACGGCAGGCTCTTCGCCACCCACGGGGCCCAGTACCTGCCCGAGCGCGGCATGCTGATCGCCTTCAACCAGTGGCTCACCAGCCTCGCGGGCCAGCCCGACACCACCACGACCCGCGCCTACGAGCAGGCCGTGGACTATGTGCTGCACGTCCAGGACCAGATCCTGACCCCGGCCCAGATCGCCGAACGGGTCGCCGCCTACCGCTCGGCGGGCCGCACCTTCGAGGACACGGTCCCGGCGGTCTGACCTGACCTACCGGACCTCCCGCGCCGGGGCGGCGGCCGACCGGGCCGCCGCCCCGGTGGCCCTACACCTCCGTCGCCGTTGCTAGCACCACCATGGCGCCATCCCGAGCCCCCATGGCGATGGTCCATCCGGAACCGCCCGTGCCCAGCACCCCGTAAGACCACCGCACAGGGCCGCCGACTGCTTACGGTGCCCCGCGCCCACCTGGCGAAAGGGCCGCGGGTAGCGGTGGGGCCGCGTAGGCGCCGCGCGGCGCAATGCGTGTGCCATCATGGTGCGATGGAACTACGGGAGTACGTCGAGGCCCTGCGTGACGAGCTGGTCACAGCCTCTGCGGCAGGGGACGCCGAGACGCGCGCGGTGGCCGAGCGGCTCGTCGCGCCACTGGAGTCGGCCGTCCGGCTCACGCTGCTCAAGGCCCTGTCGGACGCTGCCGAAGAGATCACCCGGGATCTGGCGCCCGGCTCGGTCGACCTGCGTCTGCGCGGGATGGAACCCAGCTTCGTGGTGACGCCGCCCACGGGTGACGAGGGCCCCGCCGAGAGCGCTTCGGACGAGGGCGAGGACCCGGCGGACGACTGGGCCGGCGCGCTCGGGGGTGCCGCGAGCGGCGCGACGGCGCGGATCAACTTCCGGCCGCCGCAGGCGATGAAGGACCAGATCGAGGAGGCCGCCGCCAAGCAGGGCATCTCGGTCAACGCGTGGATGATCCGCGCCTCCGCCGCGGCCCTGGCCAACAGCAAGCGGGCGCCCCGCGGCAAGCAGCAGTTCACCGGCTGGGTGCGCTGACCCGAACGACCGCGGGATCCTGACCGCCGAAGACGTGCGCGGACGGGGGTACGGAGTGTCTCCGTACCCCCGTCGGCGTTCGTTCCGGCGGTGCCCGCCGCGGACGGAACGTCAGGCGCGGTGGACCGTGATGTCCCCGTACGACGTCTTGCCCCGCACCTCGACCGCGCCGTCGGACGACTCCGCGACGCTCTCCAGCATGTTGTTCACCCGGCCGAAGCCGGTGGACAGGTCGAGCCGTGCCGGGACGCCCGCGACGATGCCGATCTCCAGATCGCCGGTCGCGGCCTTGAGCGTCACCGCGCCGCGGACCACCTCGCCGATCCGGACGCTTCCGTTCGCGGTCTCGGCCTCGGTCCTGGAGCCCAGTGCCCGGTCGACGGAGATGTCGCCGTTGGCGCAGCGGATCTCGGCGTCCCCGGCGACCGTGCCGATATCGGTCCTGCCGTTGGAGTTCTTCGCCACGGCCGCGCCGTCGATGTCCCCGATCCGGATCCGCCCGGTGCCGGTGCCGACCTCGGCGTCGCCGTCGACCCGGCGGACCGTGAGATGGCCGCCGCCCGTCTTCAGCCGCAGCGGGCCCACGTGGTCGAGCTGGACGTGGCCGACGGCCGTCTTGAAGACGCACTCGCCGAGGAGGCCGGTGCCGCGCAGGTCCGCGGCCTCCGCCTCGCCGCGTACCCGCGATCCCGCGGGCAGCAGGACGGACACGTCCACCGAGCGGGTCTTCCGGGAGAACTCCAGCTTCTTCGACTTCGGGGTCCTGATCACCAGTACGCCGTCGGTGTACTCGGCGGTCGCCTGCTCCGCGGCCTTCACGTCCGACTCGTCGGTCTCGTCGGTCGGCCGCACCTCGACGACGGTCTCGGTGCGGTCGTCCTCGGCGGTGATCTGCACATCGCCGACGCCCATGTCGATCGTGACGGTGATCGGCTCGGGAGTTTCGAATACAGGCACGGCTGCCCCTTCTCGCTTGTCCGGTGGGTGTCCCCAGGCGCCGGACGGGAAAGACGACGGTCGGTTCGGTTCAGCGTGCCCGGACGGTGCGGCGGCACCGGCCTCGCGGGCCACGCCTGTCGGCGTACCGCGGAGCCGGGACCGAGCCTTTCCACCGGCGACTCATCCCCATGGCGCCATTATGGCGCAGATGTTGCGCCACGACAACCCGGGGACCAACCGTGTCCATCCGGCGGTTCACGAGGGGAATCTACGGCATCTCCGGCGCCACCGACAGCAGGTACGCGTCAAGGTGGCGCGAGGGTCGACGACAACGACCCCGCGGGGCCGGCAAGGGGCGATCATCCGGCCCCTCGCACCTTGCGCCAAAATGGCGCCATGATCGGCAGATCTCGCACCCCTGACGCACAGGGGCGGGCGATCAGTGGGAACCGCTCCAGGGCGCGGGCACAAAGGTCCAGGTGACCTCGGCCGGCCCCGAGCCGGAGTTGCGCCAGGTGTGCGGCTCCCGGCCGGAGAAGGTCAGGGTGTCCCCGGCCGCCAGGGTCTCCGTACGGTCGGTGAAGCGGACGGCGACCTCGCCGCTGACGACGTGCAGCACTTCCACGTCGCAGTTGATGGTGTACAGATCCTCGCCGCCGTGCGCGTCCGGTTCGAGAAGCGACCGCAAGATCTGGATCTTCGACTGGGCGCGGGGCGTGACCATCCGGTCCTCGACGCCGTGTCCGCCCATATTGAGGCGCGGGGCCGTCTCCAGCCGGATCACCTCGGTGTCGGCACCTTCGAACAGGGAGCCGACCGGCAGGGACAGCACCTGGCAGAGGGTGACGAGGGACGTCACGCTCGGCGAGGTCTCATCACGCTCGACCCGGCTGATGAATCCGCTGGTCAGCCCGGTCGCGGCGGCGACCTGTTCGATGGTGAGGCCCTGCGCCTTGCGACAGGAGCGCAGACGCGCCCCGACCCGTACCGGATCGCCGGACGGCGTCGGGTGCAGCGCTTTCATCGAAGTCCTCGCGTCGTTCGTTCGGCTTCCGGACAACTCTTGACAGAGTGGTCGCCCGGAGCAAACACTACCCGGAATGCAAGTTGCCTAATAAGCATTATTTCTTGTGTATAGGTAACTTCCCGTCCCGCAACAGATCCGAGGTTCGGATGAACGCCGTCGAACCCCCCAGGCCCCCGGTCGGCCCCCCTGACGCGAGTCTGAGTCCCCGCTACGCGGGCATCGCGACCTTCGCCCGGCTGCCCCGTATCGAAGACGTCCCGCGCGCCGATATCGCCGTCGTCGGAGTGCCCTTCGACAGCGGGGTGAGCTACCGGCCCGGCGCCCGATTCGGGCCCGCGCACATCCGGGAGGCATCGCGGCTGCTGCGGCCGTACAACCCGGCGCAGGACGTGGCGCCCTTCGCCGCCCAGCAGATCGCCGACGCGGGCGATATCGCGGCCAACCCGTTCAGCATCGACGAGGCGGTCGCCGGGATCCAGGAAGCCGCGGACGCGCTGACCGCGGACGGCACCCGGCTGCTGACCCTCGGCGGCGACCACACCATCGCGCTGCCGCTGCTGCGCTCGGTCACCAAGCGGCACGGCCCGGTCGCGGTGCTCCACTTCGACGCGCACCTCGACACCTGGGACACCTACTTCGGCGCCCCCGTCACCCACGGGACCCCCTTCCGGCGCGCGTCCGAGGAGGGGCTCATCGACCGCACGGCCAGCCTGCACGTGGGCACCAGGGGCCCGCTGTACTCGCGGCAGGACCTGCGGGACGACGAACGCCTCGGGTTCGCCGTGATCTCCAGCCCCGAGATCGAGACCGAGGGCCTGCCCCGGGCGATCGAGCGCATGCTCACCCGCCTCGGCGACCGGCCGGTCTACCTCTCCGTCGACATCGATGTCCTCGACCCGGCGCACGCCCCCGGCACCGGGACCCCCGAGGCGGGCGGGATGACCAGCCGTGAACTGCTCGCCATGATCCGCGCCCTGCGCGGGACCCGTCTGGTGGGCGCCGATGTGGTCGAGGTGGCCCCCGCCTACGACCACGCCCAGCTCACCGCCGTCGCCGCCGCGCACACCGCGTACGAGATCCTCTCGGCGATGACGCCCGACCACCTGCCCCCGACGGCCGACCGGCCGACCGAACGATAGGGGAAGGCGATGACCTCCTCGGACACCGCGACCCAGCGCGACTCCGCCATCGAGCAGCACTCCATCGACTACGTGCCCTCGTCCGAGCGGCACGGCAAGGTCTGGCACCAGGGCCCGTTCTGGTTCACCGGCAATTTCGTCCTGCCGACCATGGTCGCCGGATTCGTCGGCGCCTCCATGGGACTGAGCGTCTGGTACAGCGTGCTGGCCATCGTGCTCGGCGTCGGCGCCGGCACGTTCTTCATGGCCTTCCACGCCAACCAGGGCCCCCGGATGGGGCTGCCCCAGATGATCCAGTCCCGGGCGCAGTTCGGCAGCCGGGGCTCCACGGTGCCGTTCGCCGCGACCGTCTTCGTCTATGTGGGCTTCCTCGTCTTCGACACGGTCCTCGCCGAGCAGGGCCTCGGACTGCTGCTGCCGGGCGGCGAGTTCTTCTGGTACCCGGTCCTGATCGCGGTCTCCATCGTCATCGCCGTCGTCGGCCACGACCTGCTCCACTTCGTCCAGCGCTGGCTGACGTATCTGCTGGTCGTCGTCTTCGCCGTGCTCACCGTGGTCGCGATCGTCCACTTCGGCGGCGAACCCGTCGGCGCCGATGTGCCCGCGGCCACCGCGGGCTGGGACCTGACGGCCTTCCTGGTCCAGTTCTCCCTCGCGGCCGGCTACAACATCAGCTACTCGGTCTACGTCTCCGACTACACCCGCTACCTGCCGGCGAAGGTGCCCGCGCGCAAGCTGATCACCGCGGTCTACGCGGGCGCCGCGTTCTCCGCCGTCTGGCTGATGTCCCTGGGCGCGATCCTCGCCAGCTATCTGCCGGACCCGGACCCGATCCTCGCCCTGCGCGAGGTCGGCGATCTGCTCTTCCCCGGCTTCGGCCTGATCGTCGTGATGGCCTCGGTGCTCGCCCTGATCTCCATCATGGGAGTCAACGCCTACGGCGCGATGCTCACCGGCGCCAGCGCGCTGGACGGCTTCCGCAAGGTGCGCCCCACCGTGCGGCTGCGCGTGATCGGACTCGCCGTCGTCGGTCTGGTGTCCCTGGTGGTCGCCCTGCTGATCCCGGACGACTACATCGGCAGCTTCAACAACTTCGTCCTGATGATGCTGTACTTCCTGGTCCCGTGGACCGCGGTGAACCTGGTCGACTTCTACTTCGTCCGCCGGGGCAAGTACGCCATCGCCGAGATCCTCAAGCCGGACGGCATCTACGGGCGCTGGGCCTGGCGCGGCGTCACGGCCTACGTCCTCGGATTCGTCGCGATGATCCCCTTCTTCTCGACGAGCTTCTACGTCGGCCCCGTCGCGGACGCGCTCGGCGGCGCGGACTTCTCGTTCGTCGTCGGTCTGACCGTCTCCGGCGTGCTGTACCTGCTGTTCTCCCGGAACCTGGACCATGAGGCGGAGGCCGCCGCGCGCGCGGCGAGCGAAGCCGAACTGGAAGGAGCCGGCCGATGAGCGGGCCCGCGAACCGACCCGGGACCACCGGGGTCACCGTCGCCGTCTGCCAGATCGCCCCCCGCGTCGGCGACGTCGAGGGGAACCGGCGGCGGATCCGTACGGCGGTCGAGGCGGCGGCGGCGCGCGGCGCGCGGGTCGTGGTCCTGCCCGAGCTGGCGAACACCGGCTACGTCTTCGCCGACGCGGCGGAGCTGCGGTCCTTCGCGGAGCCCGCGGACGGCGCCACGGTCAAGGAGTGGGAGGCGCTCGCCGCCCGCCACGACCTGGTCGTCGTCGGCGGCTTCGCGGAACGCGGCGACGACGGCCGGGTCCACAACTCCGCCGCCCTCGTCGATCCGGCCGGGCTGCGGGCCACGTACCGCAAGGTCCATCTGTGGAACGGCGAGAAGACCTGGGGCTTCACCCCCGGGGACGCGCCGCCGCCGGTCGTCGACACCCCGTACGGCCGGATCGGCTTCATGGTCTGCTACGACCTGGAGTTCCCGGAGTGGGTACGGCTCGCGGCGCTGGACGGCGCCGAACTGCTGTGCGGCCCGGTCAACTGGCCGCTGTATCCGCGCCCCGACGGTGAGCGGCCGGGTGAGATCGTCCGCGTCCAGGCCGACGCCGCCGTCAACCGGATGTTCGTCGCCGTCGCCGACCGGACCGGCACCGAACGCGGCCAGGACTGGCTCGGCGGCAGCGCGATCATCGACGCCGACGGCTACCCCGTGACCCCGCTTCACCTCGGCGAGGAAGCGGTCCTCACCGCCACCCTCCCCCTCGCCGACGCCCGCGACAAGGCGATCAGCGAGCTCAACGACGTCCACGCGGACCGGCGCCCCGCCCTCTACACGCGCCCAGGTGAGGAGCGGTCATGACCACCACCGTCGCCGTCGTCCAGCAGCCGCCCGCCCTGCTGGACCTGGACGAGTCCCTGCGCCGTGCCACGGCGTACGTCGCCGAGGCCGCGCGGGCGGGCGCGGATCTCGTCGTCTTCCCCGAGACCTGGCTCACCTGCTATCCGGCGTGGGTGTTCGGTCTCGCGGGCTGGCGGGACGCGGAGGCCCGGCGGTGGCACGCCCGGCTGCTGGAGCAGAGCCCGGTCCTGGACCCCGGGGGCGACGACGCCCTCGCCCCGGTCAGGGCCGCGGCCCGGGAGCACGGGGTGACCGTCGTCCTCGGCCTCAACGAGCGGGCCGCGGCCGGCTCCGGTTCCCTCTACAACTCCCTGCTGACCATCGGCCCCGACGGCGGCACCCTCAACGTCCACCGCAAGCTGACGCCCACCCACACCGAGCGCATCGTCTGGGCGGCCGGCGACGGGGCGGGCCTGCGGGTCGTCGACACCCCGGCGGGCCGGATCGGGTCGCTGGTCTGCTGGGAGCACTTCCACCCCCTCGCCCGGCACGCCCTGCACGCGCAGCACGAGGAGATCCATGTCGCGGCCTGGCCCGATATGCCGGAGAGCCATGTGATCGCCGCCCGCTCGTACGCTCTGGAGGGCCGCTGCTTCGTGGTGTCGGCGGGCCTGGTCCTCTCCACGGACGACGTCCCGGCCGATCTGCTCGCCGCCTACCGCGCCGGAGTGGGCCCGGACGCCCCGGAGAACGGTCTGCTCTTCACCGGGGGTTCGAGCGTCGTGGCCCCGGACGGCTCATGGGTCCTGGAGCCGGTGTACGACGAGGCCCGCCTCATCACCGTCACCGTCGACCCCGCCCACCGCTACGGCGAGACGCTCGACCTGGACGTCGCGGGTCACTACGGCCGCCCCGACGTCTTCACCCTCTCCGTCGACCGGACCCGGCGCGACAGCGGGGTCGGCTTCACGGACTGACCCCGCGGGTTGCGGGAGGGTGCCATCGGGTCTCCGGCCGGCCGCGGCACGGCCGGGGCCGGCCGGCAGCCCGACGAACCACCGGGCCACCAAGGCCAGTTATTTGACCGAGCGTTCCAGATTCCCCTAAGGTCGCCCTGTGGCCAGGACCAAGGAATTCGATCCGGACGCCGCGCTGCAGTCGGCTCTTGAGCTGTTCTGGCGGCGCGGTTACGAAGCGACGTCGATCACGGACCTCGTCGAGCATCTCGGCATCGGCCGCGCCAGTATCTACGCGACCTTCGGCAGCAAGCACGAGCTGTTCCTGAAGGCCATGGACCGGTACGCCGAGCTGCGCGACCCGCTCCTCCTGGCCGAACTGTCCCAGCCGGGACCCGCGTTGCCCGCGGTACGGGCGGTGGTGCGCAGGTTCGCCGCGGAGGCCGCATCGCCGGCCGGGCGGCTGAACGGCTGCCTCGTCACCAACACCGCGGCCGAGCTGGCCCCGCACGACCCCGCGGCGGCCCGCCGGGTCGAGATCGGCTGGGATCGCGTCGAGACCCTGCTGCACTCCGCGCTCGTTCGGGCCCGGGCCCGGGGCGAGCTTCCCGAGGAGCGCGATCCGCGCGCGCTGGCCCGCATGCTGCTCGTCCTATTGCAGGGCATCCGGATCGTCGGCAAGGCATCGAACGACCCCGCGCGGGTGCGGGACGCGGCCGAACAGGCACTGACCCTGCTGGACTGACATGCACACGGGAGCCGTTGGGCTCCCTTTCGCATGCCCGAATAATGAACCGATCGGTCAAAAATCAGGGGGAGACATGACCGTCACGGACACCACCCGCGTCGCCGTCACACGGCACCGCCGGGCCTTCGTCCTCCTCGGCGGCGTCCAGATAACGCTGATCTTCACACTCGCCGCGATCGCCGTACCGCTGCCCCGCATCGGAGACGAATGGGCTCTGGAGCGGGCCGATCTGATCCTGCTCAGCGCCGCCTACGGACTGACCTTCGCCGGGCTGGTGCTCTTCGGGGGGCGTCTCGCCGACCGCTACGGCGGGCGGCGCGTCCTCACCGCGGGCCTCGTCCTCTTCGCCGCCGCGTCGGCCGCCGCCCTGCTCGCCCCCGGTATTTGGACCCTGCTCGCGGCGCGCTTCGCGCAGGGCGCGGGCGCGGCCCTCGTCGCACCGGCCGCCATGGCCGTCCTGCGGGCCGTCTTCCCCTCCCCCGCCGCGTACGGCAGGGCGATGGCCACCTGGGGCGGGCTCTCGGTGCTCGGCGCGACCGCGGGCAATCTGCTCTCCGGTGTCGTCTCGGCGCTGCTGTCGTGGCGTTGGACCTTCGCCGTACCGCTCGTGGTGGCCGTCGTGGCCCTGGCCCTCACGCCCCGGCTGCTGCCGGACACCGCGCCGAACCGGGGCAGGAGTCTCGATCTGCCGGGCGCCCTGCTCGCCACCGCCGGGATCACCCTGGCCGGTTACGGGCTCGTCGTCACCGACGCCCACCCCTGGTCGTCGGCGGGTGTGCTCGTACCGCTGCTCGGCGGGGCCGCGCTGCTGACCGCGTTCCGGTACACCGAGCGCCTGGCCCGCGACCCGCTGCTGCCACCCGGATTCCTGCTCGACCGGCGGCGGGCCCTCGCCCTCACCGCCGTCGCCCTGAGCGCCTGCGGGACCGCCATGACCTTCGTGGTCCTCTCGCTCCACCTCCAGCAGGGGCGCGACTGGTCGCAGTTGCAGACCTCGGCCGCCTTCGTGCCGTTCGCCGTCGCGCTGATCGCCTCGGGCCGGGCCGCGGGACCGCTCATCGGCCGTTACGGGGCCGGAGCCGTCACGACCGCCGGGCTCTCCACGGCCGCGGCCGGGCTCGCCCTCCTCGCGCTCACCGGGCTCGACCCGCACATCTCGTACGCGTACGGACTGCTGCCCGGCCTCGTCCTGCTGCCGGCCGGCGCCGCGGCCTCGTTCGCCGGAGCCGCCGTACTCGCCACCGAAGGCGTACCGCCACAGCGGACCGGCCTCGCGGGTGGCGTGCTGAACACCGCGATGGAGTTCGGCCCGACCGTCCTCTTCGCCGTCCTGCTCACACTCGGCGGCGATGCCTCGTCCCTGGCCGCGACGGGGGCCGCACTCGCCGCCGTCGCCCTCCTGAACCACCGCGCGTAAAGCGTGTTGCAGAAGGCTTTGGCAGTCCACCACTTCATGGGAGTCACCACGATGAACCGCTTCACCGGCAAGACCGTCCTCGTCACCGGCGCGGGCTCCGGCCTCGGCCGCGCGATCGCCCTCGCCTTCGCCGCCGAGGGCGGGTCCGTGGTCGCCGCGGGACGCACCGCGGCGTCCCTGGACGTGACCGTCGGCCTCGTCGGGGCGGCCGGCGGCACGGCCGTCGCCGTCACCGCCGATGTCACCGACTCCGGCAGCCTCCACAACCTCGTACACGAGACCGTCACCCGCTTCGGCGGACTGGACATCGCGGTCAACAACGCCGGGATACTCCGCGGCACCGTCCCCGTCGGCGAGGTGACCGAGGAGGACTGGGACGCGGTGCTCCGGACCAATGTCACCGGCGTCTGGCTGGCCATGAAGCACGAGATCGCGCATATGCGGGAGAACGGCGGCGGAGTCGTCGTCAACATCTCCTCCAACCTGGGCGCGCATCTGCGGATCCCGGGCTTCGGCGCGTATCTCACCTCGAAGGCGGCGGTCGCCGCGCTGACCCGCGCCGCCGCCCTCGACCACATCCACCAGGGCATCCGGATCAACGCGGTCAGCCCCGGCGCCTCCGACGCCCCCATGTCGCTGCGGCCCGGCGAGACCGCGGCCGACCGTGCCGAGCGGGTGCGGACGGAGAATCCGCTCGGACGGGTCGCGAAGGCCGAGGAAGTGGCGGCCGCGGTGCTCTATCTCGCCTCACCCGCGGCCGGCGCGGTCGTCGGCACCGACCTGGTCGTCGACAGCGGAGCCGCGGCCTGACGCCCCGCTTCGGGCCGCTGGTCGCGGCCCGAAGTGTCCGTGTGTCCGCGTGTCCGCGTGTCAGGGCACGGTGATGACGATTTTGCCGCGCGCGTGGCCGGTGGCGCTGACGTCATGGGCCGCGGCGGCCTCCTTCAGCGGGAACACGGCGTGCAGCGGCACGGTGAGGCGGCCGTGGTCGGCGAGGTCGGCGGCGAGGGGGAGTCCCGCCCAGCCCGGCGAGTGTCCGGCTTCGGAGCGGGAGAACCGCACCCCGTGCCGGTCGGCGTCGAAGTCCGCGATGGTCACCACGCGGTGCGGGCCGCCGACGACGGCCACCAGTTCGGCGAGGGAACCCTTGCCGGCCGCGTCCAGCGCCACATCGACACCGAGCGGAGCCAGTGGGGCCAGGCGTTCGGCCAACCCGGGCCCGTAGGTGACCGGTACGACGCCGAGCCGTTCGAGGAAGCCGTGGTTGCCTTCGCTCGCGGTGCCGATCACGGTGAGGCCGCGGGCCCGGGCGAGTTGGGCGGCGATGGTGCCGACGCCTCCGGCGGCACCGTCGATCAACAAGGTCATGCCTTCGGCGGCTGCCAGCGCCTCCAGCACACGTGTGGCCGAGTCGATGTTGCCCGCGGCGCCACCCGCTTCCTCGAAGGACCACGAGTCGGGCTTGGACGCCCACGCCTCCAGTACGGCGTACTGGGCCGCGGCGCCGCCCTGGTCCGCGAAGGGGACGAGGCCGAAGACGGCGTCTCCCACGGCGGTGCCGGTCACCCCCTCTCCCACCTCGTCGACGATTCCCGCGGCGTCCATACCGGGGATATGGGGGAAGTCCACGGTGGCGATGTGCCGGAGCATCCCCGAGCGCAGGTACCAGTCGGCAGGGGTGACTCCGGTGGCACGCACCGCGATACGGACCTGCCCCGGCCCGGCGTGCGGCTCTTCGGCCTCCTCCACGCGAAGGACCTCGGAACCGCCGTAGCGGTGGTATCGCACAGCAAACACGGAAAACCTCCGTACACATGGCACGTCGTTCGGCGGGAGGACTCACGGCCGCAACCTCGGCGGCAGCGAGCCGACCGCGGGACACCGCGGTACCCGAGCACGCTAACCGGCTGAACGGTCCAACCCTTCCGTTGGTGATTAAGTGGGAGACATGCCTGCCCGACTGCCTCGGAACGCGTCCCCCTCCGACTCGGGACCTCCCGCCTCAGGACCTCCCGCCTCAGGACCTCCCGCCCCGGGACCTCCCGCCCCGGGGCAGCGGGCCGACGCCCGGCACAACCGCGCCCGGCTCCTCCGGGCCGCCCGCGAGGCGTACGCCCTCGACGGCACCGACGTACCCTCCAGCACGATCGCCCGCAGGGCGGGCGTGGGTGCCGCCACCCTCTACCGGCACTTCCCGACCCGCGGCTCGCTGATCGCCGCCGCGTTCGCCGAGCAATTCGGCCGGTGCGTCGCGGCCCTCGACGAGGCCCTTCAGAACGACGACCCCTGGCACGGACTTCGCGACGTCCTCACCAAGGTGTGCGCGATGCAGGCCCAGGACCGCGGGTTCAGCGCCGCGTTCCTCTCCCAGTTCCCCGACGCGCCCGACGTCCACCGTGAACGTGCCCGCGCCGAGGCGGGCCTCGCCCGGCTGGTACGGCGCGCGAAGGACACCGGACAGCTGCGCGAGGACTTCGACCCCAGCGACGTCACCCTCCTGTTCCTGGCCAACAACGGCGTCGTAGGGGACTCCCCCGCGGCCTCCATGGCCGCGTCCCGCCGCCTGCTCGCCTACTTCCTCCAGTCCTGCCTCGCGACGGACGCCCCACCTCTCCCCCGGCCCGCGCCGCTCGGCCTCGACGACCTCTACAGGGCACCGCGTCGAACGGAGTGACCGCAGGCGCCCGCCGGGGCGCACACACCCCTGACGTGGGTTGATCGCCGGGGCCGGTGGAGCGGGGCCGCTCAGGTGGCGTACGGCAGCAGCCCTTCGTCGATCCGCTCCCACGCCGTCCTCAGCTCCGCGAGCAGTTCGGGCCGTACGGCGGACTTGTCGGCCTGCTCGCGGATGTCCTCCGACAGGCGGTGGAGGCGGTCCCTGCCGTCCTTGCCCCGGTAGTACTTCCACTCGCCCCGCCGCAGCGCCCGCTCCCCCCGGACCCGCCAGAACAGGTCGCGCGGGGGCACCTCGGTGCCGTGCAGCAGATGGCCCGCGAGGCTGACGCCGTCGAGGGGGTACGCCGGATGGGGGCGCGCGCCGCCGATGTCCAGGAGGGTCGCCGTCCAGTCGGGGGAGTACACGGGGACCCGGCTGACCTGGCCGCCGTCGATCCGCGCGGGCCAGCGCAGGATCGAGGGCACCCGGATGCCGCCGTCCAGGAGGGAGCCCTTGTTGCCGCTGAGCGGCCAGTTGTACGAGAACCGTTCGCCGCCGTTGTCGCTGGCGAAGAACACCAGCGTGTCGTCCTCCTGCCCGGACCGCTTCAGGGCCGTGAGCACCTGGCCGACCGAGCGGTCGAGGTCCTCGACCATCTGCCGGTACTTCGCGAGCGAGCCCCCGTCCTGGTGCCGCAGCGCGCGCCGGTCGCCCGCCTCGATCCGGCGGACGATCTCGGCACCGGCCTCCTCGTCGCCGTCGGCGATCCACGGCCAGTGCGGGGTGGTGTAGTTGAGGTTGAGGAGCCAGGGGGTACGGCCGTGGTCACGGCTCACGTACTCGACCGCCCGTTCAGTCAGGATCCGGGTGTAGTAGCGCAGGTCGCGGTATTCGGCGTCGCCTTCGTAGAGGTCGTACTCACCACTGGAGCTGAGTTTGGAGTAGTACTCCAGCGCCCCGCCGAAGTTGCCGAAGAACTCGTCCCAGCCGGACCGGGTGGGGCTGTAGTCGGGCAGATAGCCGCAGTGCCACTTGCCGATCAGGGCGGTGCGGTACCCGGCGTCGCCCAGGAGTGAGGCGAGGGTGGGATGGGTGGGTTCGAGCCCGGCCGACCGGTCCGCTATCGGCTCGGCGAGCCCGCCCTTCGTACGCCCCGGATAGCGTCCGGTGTAGAGGCTGAACCGGGTGGGTGAGCAGGTCGCGGAGCCGCTGTACGCGTCGGTGAACCGCACGCCCTGCCGGGCGAGCCGGTCCAGATGCGGGGTACGGATCTCCGGAGCCCCGTACGAGGACAGATCGGCCCAGCCGAGGTCGTCGCCCAGGATGAACAGCACATTGGGGCGGCGGGCACCCCGCCCGCGCGCGGGGGCGGCACGGAACGGGCGCTCGGCGGGCGGGGTTCCGGCGCTGTCGGCGGCGGCGTCGGCGGCGGACAGCCCGAGGGATGCCACGGCCCCGGCGGCGGTACCGCCGAAGGCGCGCCGGGACAGGGACGGGTCGAAAGAGGTCACAGGGGTGCTCCAGGGCAGGAGTACGGGCTCCGCGGGACGCCGGGCGGCGCGCGGAGACGGGGGATGCGGGAACCCGGAACCGGGAACGGGGTCGCCGAGATGAAGGGGGGAAGATCCGGGGCGTACCAGATCAGTCGGAAGACCGACGGAGCCTCAGGGGGCGGCGGGGCGCGTCAGACGCGGCGACAGATGGCGCTCGCGACACGGACCAGGTCGACGTGGCGGCGCTCCACAAGACGGACCCGCGGGTCACCCAGTGGCTGCATGGCTCCAGACCCTTCCCGATGCCCCTCCTCCTGTCAACGCCCCGCCCCGCCGGTGTGCCCTTGCCGGCCCGCGCCATGGACGCGACGACACGGCCGGAATCCGGGCGGCCGGCAACGGCGAGGATGGTCGGGCCGGTGGACTTGCACACGTGATCCTGAGCAAACCTGCTGTGCACGCGGGGTTACCGGTGTAGCGTGAGGGTCAGCTGTCGTGGTTCCGAAGTACCGGTCGCCCGTGTGCATGCTCACGGGCGATTGTGCTGTTCAGAGTCTCTGAGGACCAGGGCGATCACCTCCGGACTCCCGCAGGGTGCGGGAGACGGCTTCGAGTCCCCTTGGAGGACACAAAATGGCCAGCGGAACCGTCAAGTGGTTCAACGCGGAAAAGGGCTTCGGCTTCATCGAGCAGGACGGTGGCGGCCCCGACGTCTTCGCCCACTACTCCAACATCGCCACCTCGGGCTTCCGTGAGCTCCAGGAGGGCCAGAAGGTGAACTTCGACGTCACCCAGGGCCAGAAGGGCCCCCAGGCGGAGAACATCACCCCCGCCTGAGCCCGCACCTACGGCACCCGCCCGGCGTTTCCCGCCGGGCGGGTGCCGTGGTGCGTTTCCGCCACTCGCCGCGGCGATCGGGATCCACCGCCGGCCATGGCCGGAATGATCACCAGCGGCGGAGGCCGGTCTACCGGTGCCCTTCGCGGAACCGCGAGCGGTGTGTTCGATGTCCCTCCGTCCCGTGAACACCCTCAAGCCGGGAACTCGCGCCCGTCTCCCCTGGGCGGGAGCCGCCGTGTTCGGAGCCGCCGTGGGATACGGCGGCTGGTCGCTGACCGTCTGGGCCCGCCTCTACTGCGAAGGGGGTGGCGACGCGGGGGGAGGCTTCGAGCTCACTCTGCTGCTTCCCCTGGTCATGGGCGCGGGAGTCCTTTCCGCGGTCGCGGCCTTGTTCCTCGGCCGGCGCCTGACCCGCCGTGCCCCGAAAGCCGCCCGGATCCTGACCCCCCTCCTGCTGATGGTTGTCTCGACGGTCCTGTTGGCCTGGTGGGTCTTCGCGACCCGAGGCACCCTGGACGGCTACCCCAGCCACACGGGCCTGTGCCCCACGAGCAACATTCCGCCACAGTGGCCCGACTGGATCCCCGCCTGACCCTCCCCGCCAACGGAAACCCGGCCGGCGCCACCCTCCCGACCGGGGCGGAGACGCGCGCTCTTCCTCCCGGCCCGCCCTGCCCGTGTCCCCTCATCGGTCCCCAAGAACGACGGAAAGGCGGTACCGGATTTCTCCGATACCGCCTACGACCTGCGAAAACGCTGGTCGGGACGACAGGATTTGAACCTGCGACCCCTTGACCCCCAGTCAAGTGCGCTACCAAGCTGCGCCACGTCCCGATGTCCGCCCTGCCGGTCGGTCGGCCGGGCTCGCAGGGAAGACTTTACCCCACTCGGCAGGGGGTTCCGTCACGGTGGCCTGCGGGCCGGGGTGGTTCTCGGGGAGAATCGGGGTGTGGAGAGGACACCGAGGGACCGGGACAGTGAAGGGCGCGCCCGGAGCGCGCGGCCCAGGGACGGGCTGGGACGCCCGCTGCCGTACGGGCGGGCGGGGGTGGAGCGGCAGGCCGAGGGGGTGGTGCGGGCGCCGCGGGAGAGTCTGCTGGAGGCGCAGCGGCTGCTGGACGAGGGGAAGCCGTTCCACGCGCACGAGGTGTTCGAGGACGCGTGGAAGACCCGGCCCGAGCCGGAGCGGGATCTGTGGCAGGGGCTGGCGCAGCTCGCCGTGGGGCTGACGCACGCGGCGCGCGGCAACGCGCTGGGCGGGGCGCGGCTGCTGGAGCGGGGGGCGGAGCGCATCTCGGGGTACGGGGATCCGTACGACGTCGATGTCTCGGGGCTCGCGGCGTGGGCCCGGGATCTGGCGGGGCGGCTGGTGGGTGGGGGCGGGCCGGTGGACGCGCGGGCCGAGGCGCCGCGGCTAACCCTCGCATAGGAGGACTTCGAGGCGGCGGGGGCCGTGGACGCCCTCGACCCGGTCGAGTTCGATGTCGCTGGTCGCGGAGGGGCCGGAGATCCAGGTCAGCGGGCGGGTGGGGGTGAGCCGGGGCAGGGCGTCGGGGACCGACGCCACCAGTTGCGCGGGGACGTGGACGACGCAGAGATGGAGATCCGGTACGAGGGTGAGCGCACGGCGGCCCTGGGCGGGGCCGCCGTCGAGGACGAGGGTGCCGGTCTCCGCGACGGCCAGGGCGCAGCCGCTGATCACGGCGTCCGCGCGGTCGAGGTCCCACGGGGTCAGGGGTCCTTCGTCGGTGAGCCGGGTGGCGTCGGTGTCGGTGAGCCAGTCGGCGGGGGTTCCGCCGGGGACGACGACGGTACGGGCGCGGTGCGCGGCCAGGATCCCGGCGACGAGGGCGGGCAGCGCGGCGGCCGTGGTGCGGTGGACCGCGGCCCGGTAGTCCGCCAGGCGCCGGCTCAGCAGTTCCGTCAGTGCGGCGGGGTCGCCGTCGGTGTGGCGTACGGAGTAGTCGCGGCGGATCTCCGGGGGCTCGGGCGCCCCGGCCACGGCCGCCAGGACCCGGGCGAGGATGTGTGTGCGGGAGTCCGTCGGGGCTGACGGGAGGGGGCGGCGCCGGACGGGGTCTTCTCGGCGGGGGCCGGGCCCGGGTGCTGTAGGCACCGGTGGCGGGGTCGGCTCGCGGTGCGTCCGCCACCAGGCGCGGAACGACCGCTCGGGAATGTGCGGCAGGGCACGGCCGGTGGTCCACGGCGCCGCGCCGGGCGGGCGGGCCGGGTGCAGGGCGCGGGTCGCGGCGAGGAGGCGTTCGGTGGCCGCGAGCACCGCCGGATGGTCGAGGACCAGGCCCGCGGCCAGGAACGCGGCCCGTTCGCGCCGGTGGCCCCGGCCGCCGCGGTCCGCGATCCGGGTCCGGAGCCGTACCAGTACCTCGGGGATGTCGATGGCGACGGGGCAGACGTCGTAGCAGGCGCCGCAGAGGGTGGAGGCGTACGGTCGCGATCCCGGTGTCCGGGTGGAGCGCGTCGGTGACGCAGGTGACGAAGAGGGCGACGCGCATGGTCGGAGGATAGGTCCCGTGCCGGGTCCGAAGGGGGAGGATCGGTGGATGCGCACGATGATGGTGATCGGTATCGGGGCGGGTGACCCGGAGGACCTGACGCTCCGGGCGGTGAAGGCGCTGAAGGCGGCGGACGCCTTTCTCGTCCTCGACAAGGGGGAGCGGGCGGCGGAGCAGACGGAGGCGCGGCGGCGGCTGCTCGACGTCCATCGCGAGCCGGGGTCGTACCGGCTGGTCGTGGTGGCTGATCCGGAGCGGGACCGGCGGGCCGCGGACTATCCGGCCGCGGTGGCCGACTGGCGGTCGCGGCGCGCGGAGCCGTACGAGCGGTTCATCGCGGACGAGCTGGGCGACGACGAGTGCGGAGCGGTCCTGGTGTGGGGCGATCCGGCGCTGTACGACTCCGCGCTGGGTGTGCTGGAGGAGGTACGGGAGCGGGGGACGGTCGACTTCGACGTCGAGGTGGTTCCGGGGGTGAGTTCGGTGTCGGCGCTGCTGGCGCGGCATCGTACGGGGCTGAACCGGGTGGGGCGCCCGGTGCTGATCACGACGGGCCGGCGGCTCGCCGAGGGCTGGCCGGAGGGGGTGGACGACGTGGTGGTGATGCTGGGCTCCGAGCCCTTGTTCACCGGCGGACTCGACCCCGACACGTCCGTCCACTGGGGCGCGTACGTCGGGACCGGGGACGAGATCCTGGTGGCGGGGCGGCTGGGCGATGTGGCGGAGCGGATCGCGCGGCTGCGGGCGGAGGCCCGGGAGCGCAAGGGCTGGATCATGGATGTCTGTCTGCTGCGCCGGAACTGATCCACCACGAGCGGTTCACGGGGCCCGCAGCCGGTTCTCCCACGGGCTCCGGCGGCGGTCCGGGTCATGGCCGTCGCCGGTGGAGTAGGAGCGGTCCCCGACCGGGACGGTGAGGACATCGACCCGCCGGAAGAACGGTCACCGCTCGACGGTGATCGTGGCGCCCCGCCATGTCCTCGCCGCCCCCTTTTCGCTCGGTCGCCCCGCGCCCCGGGTGCGGGCGCGGTCAGGTCCGGTGGCCCCGCGGGGGCTCCCCCGCGGCCAGCCGGGCCGTGAACACGGCGATCCGGCGGGCCCGGGTCTCCGGCCGCCGTGCCAGCTGGATGTCCGTGAGGATCCCGTAGGAGGCACCGCGGCCGAGCGCCGCGAAGGCCTCGGCCGCCGCCGGGACGGCGTCGAGGGCCGCCCGCAGATCGTCGGGGACCCGCGCGGTGCTCGGCGGATCGTAGGCGGCGGCCCAGCGGCCGTCGGCGCGGGCGCTTTCGATCCGGTCGAGTCCGGCGGGGCGCATCCGGCCCTCGCGGACGAGTTCCTCCGCGCGGGCGCGGTTGATCTTCGACCAGGGGCTGCGGGGCCGCCGGGGCGAGTGGCGCAGCGCCCACCAGCCGTCGGGAGTGTTGGTCGACGACGCCAGACCGTCGATCCAGCCGTGGCAGAGGGAGACGTCGAGCGCCTCGGCACGGGTGAGGGAGGTGGCGTCGGTGCCCTTCTTGGGCAGGGCGATCCACATCTCGGTGGCGGTGTCGTGGTGCTCCGTCAGCCACTGGTCGTACGCGTCTGCCGTGGCGAAGACCCGGGGCTGGTCCATGGGTCGTCCCTTCGTCGTCGTTGTCGTGCCGTGTCGTGTTGTGCCGGGCCGGCACGTCGGGGTTCAGGCGTGCGCGCGCGATGACCGGAAGAAGGCGCGGATGTCGTCGGTCAGCAGGTCGGGCTCCTCCAGGGAGAGGAAGTGCCCACCGCGGTCGAGTTCCGTCCAGCGGACGATGTGATGGTCCCGTTCGGCCCAGGGCCGGACGGTGACGTCGTGG
Organism: Streptomyces sp. NPDC059248; assembly: GCF_042753905.1. NCBI lineage: Bacteria > Bacillati > Actinomycetota > Actinomycetes > Kitasatosporales > Streptomycetaceae > Streptomyces > Streptomyces sp. NPDC059248. The sequence goes on from NZ_JBHYZV010000002.1 coordinate 138,029, forward strand.
GCGGAGAGGAGGACGGCGGTCGGAACGGTCCCGCGAAGCCCCCAACCGCCGCTGCCGTCGCTGCCGTCGTTGTCACCGGACTCTCCGGACTCGCCGGTGCCGTCACCGGTGTCCCAGGAGGCGGCCGAGATCTCCTCGTAGTAGATCTGCGCGGCGGACGCCGCCGTCCCGGTCAGCCAGTAGAGGGACACCTCCGTCAGCATCCGGTCCCGGTCGATGCTGTCCTCGGGCAGCCCCTCCTCCGGGTGGGTCAGCTCCTTGAACTTTTCGACCATCCAGGCGAGCTGCCCCACGGGCGAGTCGGTGAGCCCGTACGCCACGGTCTGCGGGCGCTTCGCGTTGCACTGGAGGTAGCCGTCGTTGAAGTTCTCCATCGCGAACCAGCGCCGCCGGTCGGCGTCGCCGAGGTCGTCGAACTCCCCTTCGGCGCCCACCGGGAAGGTGATCATGCCGTTGACATGGACGCCGATGACCCGGTCGGGGGCGTGCCGGCCGACGGCGGGGGCGACCCAGGACCCGGTGTCGTAGCCGTGGACGCCGTACCGCTCGTAACCGAGACGTTCCATCAGGACGGTCATGGTCCTGGCCATGGCGGCGGCGTCGGCTCCGGGGCCGGCCAGCGGGGTGGAGAAGCCGAAGCCGGGAAGCGACGGGACGACCAGGTGGAAGGCGTCGGCGGCGTCCCCGCCGTGTCCGGCCGGGTCGGTCAGCGGGCCGACGACGTCGAGGAAGTCGGCGAACGTCCCCGGCCAGCCGTGCAGCAGCAGCAAGGGGGTCGCGTCGGGGCGCTCGGAGCGGATGTGCAGGAAGTGGATCGTCTGGCCGTCGATCCCGGTCCGGAAGTGGGGGTATCGGTTGAGTTCCGCCTCCCGCGCCCGCCAGTCGTAGCCCGTACGCCAGTACTCGGCCAGCTCCTTCAGATATCCGACCGGTACGCCGCGGCTCCAGCCGACGCCGGGCAGCTCGGCGGGCCAGCGTGTGGCGGCGAGCCGGGCGTCCAGATCGTCGAGCCGCTCCTGCGGGATGTCGACGCGGAAGGGGTGGACGGTGGAATCGGCGGCGGGCGCGTGGTCCGCGCCCACGCCGGTGGCGGTGGTGTTCATGGGCCCCACGTTAGGAGGGCATGCGGTCAGCCACTGTCCTCATTGACCGGGGCGGTGGCTCTCAGTCCTGGCGCCCGGTGGCCGCCACCCCGACACCGAGTCCGATCATGGTGAGCCCGCCGACCCCGCCCACGGCGGAGAGCCGTCGGGGCGAGCGGGCGAACCAGTCGCGGGCCCCGGACGCCAGGAGGCCCCACACCATGTCGAGGGTGAGCGCGATGGCGCTGAAGACAAGACCGAGGACGAGCATCTGGACGGCGACCTGCCCCTGGCTCCGGTCGACGAACTGCGGGAGCACGGCCGCGAAGAAGACGATGGTCTTGGGGTTGGAGACCCCGACGACGAACCCCTCCCAGAACGTGCGGCGGCCGTCGGGGGCCGGGGCGGCGCCGGTGAACGAGGCGTACAGCGCGCCCCGTCCGCGCCACGCCTTCACGCCGAGGTAGACCAGATACGCGGCGCCCGCCAGCTTGAGCAGGGTGAAGACGAGGACCGAGCGCTCCACGACGGAGCCCACGCCGAGCGCGACGGCGACGATCAGCGCGTAGGCGCCCAGGGTGTTCCCGGCGACCGTGGTGAGGGCCGCGCGGCGGCCCTGCGCGAGTGCCCGTCCGACGACGAACAGCACGCTGGGTCCGGGGACCACGATCAGCACGAACGACAGGGCGGCGAAGGCGAGCAGACGTTCGGTGGACACCATGGGGGTCATGCAAGCACGGGACGTCCGGGGCGGCCAACGGTATTACCGCGGTGAAGTCCCCGCCCGGTGCCCGGACTCGCGGGATCCGCCGCGCGGTCATCACACGGCGCCGATATTCGATGGCATGTGATCGCCGAGGGGGATACTTTGCGCCCTCGTGACACGTGAATCAGTGGTCGATACAGCCGACAAGGCGTCCGGGGAGGGGCTGTTCTCCCGGCGGTACGCGACTGCCACGGCGACCTTCGCCGTGGTGATGTTCCTGGAGGGCTTCGCGGCCCTCGCCGTACTGCCGACCCTTCCCCTGGCCGCCCGTCAGCTGGACGGGGTCGCGCTCTATCCACTGGTCGCCGGGTGCTTTGTGGCGGCGAGCCTGATCGGCGGGGTGATCGGCGGCAGTTGGGCGGACCGCTCGGGGCCGTACCGTCCGCTCGCCGCGGGGATCGGGATGGCGGTGGTGACCCTGGTGATCTCCGGGACGAGCACCACGATCTGGCAGCTCGCGGCGGGCCGCTTCCTGGAGGGGCTGACCGCCGGAATGATCGCGGTGGCGGTCAACACCGCCGTCGCGCATACCTTCCCCGACCGGCTGCGGCCCCGCGCGCTGGCCCTGATGAGTACCTGCTGGATCGTTCCTTCCCTGATCGGCCCGCCGCTGGCCGGACTGGTGGTCGCCTGGTCCTCGTGGCGGACGGTGTTCCTGGGTCTCGCCGTGCTCAATGTGGTCCCGGCGATCGTCGTCGTGGTGATGCTGGTCCGCCGGGCGCGCGCCGCGGCGCCGCCCAAGAGCGCCGAGAGCCCCGAGAGCCCCGAGACTCTCGAGAAGGAGAAGGGGCCGCGCCCGCCGCTGCTGATCGCGGTGGCGGTCAGCCTGGGCGCGGCGCTGGCCCAGTTCGGGGTCTCCGCCTGGGACGTACCGCATCTGCTGAGTACCGGGGTCGGGGTGACCCTGCTGGTGATGTTCGCGCCGAGACTGCTGCCGCGGGGCACCGCACGGGCCGCGGCCGGGCTGCCGGTGACGGTGCTGCTGCGGGGGCTCGCGTCGGGGACCTACTTCACGCTGGAGGCGTTCGTTCCGCTGCTGCTGGACACGGAGCGCAAGGTGTCCCCCGTTCAGACGGGGATCGCCTTCACGGCCGCCGCGATCGCCTGGGCGGCCGGGTCGTGGTTGCAGGGCAAGTGGCTGACGCACTGGCCCCGGCACCGTACGGTCACGGTCGGCGCGGTCGTCATGGCGGCGGGTCTGCTGGTGGCGGTCGCCGGAACGTTCCCGGCCACGCCCCCGATCACCTCGGCGGTGTCCCTGGGCGTCGCGGCGCTCGGGATGGGCATGCTCACGCCGTCGGTGACCCTGCTCGCCCTCGACCACAGCCCGCCGGGCCGCGAGGGCGCGACCGGGAACGCGCTCCAGACCACCCAGAACCTGGGCCAGATCGTGGTGATGGGCCTGGCCGCCGCGCTCTTCAACGCGGGGCTGAGCTCGCCCGCCGATCCGCTGGTGGCGTACGGCGCGACCTTCGGTCTGCTGCTGGTTCCCGCGGTACTCGCCGCCGTACTGGCGGTACGGGCACGCACCGCCGGTACGGCGGACGGGGCGACCGGCGCGACTACTCCGGTGTCGGTGTCGGTGTCGGCGCCGGCCTCGACCGGCTGACGGGCGGTACGGCTCAGTCCGCGGGCTTCTCGTCCGCCGCCGGGGCCTCGTCGACGGAGAGCGCCAGCTCACCGTCGGAGGCGTCGGCGATCACGGTGTCACCGGGGCCGACAGTGCCGTCGAGGAGCATGGTCGACAGCCGGTTGTCGAGTTCGGTCTGGAGGGTCCTGCGCAGCGGGCGGGCCCCGAACTCCGGCTGATAGCCGCGGTTGGCCAGGAGTTCCTTGGCCGCGTCGGTGACCTCCAGCGCCACCTGCTGGGCACGCAGCCTACGGCGGCTGCGCTCCAGCAGCAGATCGACGATATGGACGAGGTCGGCGCGGGTCAGGGCGTGGAAGACGATGACCTCGTCGACCCGGTTGAGGAACTCCGGCCGGAAGTGGGTCTTCAGATCGGCCATCAGCTCGTCCTTGATCTCGGCGACCTCCCCGTGGTGGTCGAGGATGCGCTTCGAGCCGATGTTGCTGGTCATGATGACCACGGTGTGCCGGAAGTCGACCCGCCGGCCCTGGGCGTCGGTGAGGCGTCCGTCGTCGAGTACCTGGAGCAGCAGATTGAAGACGTCGGGGTGGGCCTTCTCGACCTCGTCGAAGAGGACGACGCTGTACGGTTTGCGGCGCACCGCCTCGGTGAGCTGACCGGCCTCCTCGTAGCCGATGTAGCCGGGCGGCGAGCCGACGAGCCGGGAGACGGTGTGCCGCTCCTGGAACTCGCTCATATCGAAGCGGACCATACGATCCGGGTCGCCGAAGAGCAGCTCGGCGAGGGCCTTCGCCAGTTCGGTCTTGCCGACGCCGGTGGGTCCGAGGAAGAGGAAGCTGCCGGTGGGCCGGTCGGGGTCGCCCATCCCGGCCCGGCCCCTGCGGACGGCCTGGGAGACCGCGGTGACGGCCTCTTCCTGGCCGACGACGCGTTCGTGGAGGGCGTCCTCCAGCTTCAGGAGCCGTTCGCGTTCGGTCTCGGTGAGCTGGGCGACGGGGATGCCGGTACGCGCCGACAGCACTCCGGCGATGTCGTCGGCGGTGACGCTCGCCGCCTCCTCCCGCTCCTCGCCCGCCTCCGCCAGCTCCTTCTCGGTCCGCCGGATGCTCTCCTTGAGGGCTCCGGCACGTTCGTAGTCCTCGGCGCCGACGGCCTCGTCCTTCTCCCGGCGCAGTTTGGTGAGCCGCTCCTCGATGCCGTTCGCCGGGGAGGGGCCGCCGACGTTGCGCAGTCCGACCCTGGCCCCGGCCTGGTCCATCAGGTCGATGGCCTTGTCGGGCAGGAACCGGTCGGTGAGATAGCGGTCCGAGAGCGCGGCGGCGGCGTCCAGCGCCTCGTCGGTGAAGCGCACCTGGTGGTGGGCCTCGTAGGAGTCGCGCAGACCGCGCAGGATCTCCACGGTCTCGTCGACCGTCGGCTCCGGCACCATCACCGGCTGGAAGCGGCGTTCGAGGGCCGCGTCCTTCTCGATGTGCTTGCGATACTCGTCGATGGTGGTGGCGCCGACGACGCTGAGGTCGCCGCGGGCGAGTGCGGGCTTGAGGATGTTCCCGGCGTCCATGGCTCCCTCGCCTCCCCCGCCGGCGCCGACGACCGTGTGCAGTTCGTCGATGAAGAGGACGACGCTCTTGTCGGCGGCGGTGACCTCGTCGATGACCTTCTTCAGCCGCTCCTCGAACTCGCCGCGGTACTTGGATCCGGCGACGAGACCGGGGAGGTCGAGAGAGACCACCCGGCGGTCGCGGAGGGACTTGGGGACCTCTTCGGCGACGATCCGCTGCGCCAGGCCCTCCACGATGGCGGTCTTGCCGACCCCGGGGTCGCCGATGAGTACCGGATTGTTCTTGGTACGCCGGGAGAGGACCTCCACGGTCTGCTCGATCTCGTCGGCCCGGCCGACGACGGGGTCGAGCCTCCCGCCGCGGGCCTCCTCGGTGAGATCGCGTCCGTACTGGTCGAGGGTGGGGGTGGCGCCGGCACCGCCCCCGGTTCCCCGGCTCTCGCCGGGCCCGCCCCTCGGCGGCGCCGCCGAGCCGATGGCGCCGGGCGGGAGGCCCTCGGAGCGCAGGGCGGCGGCGAGCCCGGAGCGGGGGTCGTCGGCGAGGGCGGCGAGGATGTGCTCGGGGCCGATGTAGGAGGCGCCCGACGCCCGGGAGCGGGCGTGCGCGGCGAGCAGGGCGCGTTTGGCGGCCGGGGTGAGACCCGGTTCGGCACCGCCGGTCCCGGTGGGCAGCGCCCGGGCGATGTCCTCGGCGAGCCGGTCGGGGTCGGCCCCCGCGTGCTCCAGCACCTGGCGTCCGGCGGGGATCCCGGTCGCCGCCCACAGCAGATGCGGGGTGTCGAGATCGGAACCGTCATCGGCGGCCCGCGCGCCCGCGGCGTTGAGCAGTTCGTGCGCCGATTCGCTGAGCAGCCGGCCGATGGGGACGCGCTGGACGGCGGGCGGTGACGCGGCGGGGCTCATCCCGAAGAAGCGGTCGAACAGGTCGGAGAACGGGTCTCCGGACCCGAAGGGCGAGGTCGTCACGGCGATCATCCCTCCGGGCGGGGGCGTGGAGGCGCGTACCGGCACCATTGTTCCCTCGCGGGGTGGGTCCTGCGACCTGAGCTCTTTCCGGAGCCGGGTCGCCGGGCGCGGCCGTCCGGAGTGCCGGGGTATGCCCTGCCCGGCGAGGTGGGGTGCCGACTGCCGGCCGTCGGCACTCCACCGCCACCCGCCGGAACGGCCCCGTTACCCCGGCTCGTGGCCCAGGCGGGCCGAGAGGCGGGTCACGGTCTCCAGGAGCGCCTCGGCGCAAGGGGCGGACCGGGTACGGAACCGTTCGCGGGGGCCGCTGACGCTGATCACGCCCACCGGGGTGCCGTGGTGGTCGAGGACGGGCGCGGCGACGGACGCCGAGCCCGGTTGCCGTTCACCCGTGGAGCGGGCGTAGCCCCGGCGGCGGATGGCCGCGATGTCCTTGCGGAGCGCGGCCGGGTCGACGCAGGTCGCGTCGGTCAGCGGGGTGAGGGCGGCCCGGTCCAGATAGTCGGTGATATCCTCGTCGGCGAGGAAGGCCAGGAACGCCTTGGACGACGCCCCGGCGTGCAGGGGGTAGGGGATGCCGAGCCGGACGGCCATGATGACCTCCCGGCTCGGGGTCACCTGGTCCACGTAGACCCGGCTGTCGCCGGTCCTGATGGAGAGGGTGGCGGTCTCGGAGGTGACACGGGAGAGCCGGGCGAGTTCGGGCGCGGCGATCCGGCGGACGTCGATACGGTCCAGATAGGCGAGACCGAGACGCATGATGGACAGGCCCAGGGCGTAACGCCGGGTCTCCTCGTCCAGCTCCACGAGGCCGCGCAGCCGCAGGGACGTCAGGATGCGGTGCACGGTGGGCTTGGAGAGCCCGAGCCGGTCGGCGATCTCGGTGACGCCGAGGGTGGCGGCGCCCGGCTCGGCGAAGAGGAGCAGGACGTCCGATGAGCGTTCCACGGTCGAGGCGCTCTGGCTGCCGCCGGACGCCGTCCGGGGCGGACGCTGAGTGGTGTCGGTGGAGGTGTCGGTCGGCATTGCGCGTCCCCTGCCCGTGGAGCGGTCGTGGTCGGTCGTGGTCGGTCGTCCGGCCGGGCCGGTGGTGTTCCGATTATAGGAACGCGGTTCCGCGGATCGGTTCACAGGGTCCGGTCGAACAGCGCGCCCGGATCACGCGCGGTCGCCAACGACCCTATGGCTTCGGCGAGTTGTTCCGCCCGCTCGGGGGTCGTTCCGCGCGTCGCGTTCAGCCGGAACTTGGTCAGCAGTTCGGCCCGGCCGAGCGGATGGCCGGGGCCGCCGCGCGAGGAGTCGACCCGTTTCTCCAGCCGGGCGCCGCCCTTGGTGCGGATCCGCAGGACGGCCGCGAAGGCGGTCGGGAAGATCTCCCCGGCGCGTTCGTCGGGAACGCAGCCGACCCGGGCGGCGAGCGCGAGCCTGCGCGGGTCGGCGAGGGTCTCCTCGGTGAAGTCGTCGAGGTGGACTCCGAGCCCGCCGCCGCCGAGCAGGGCGGTGGCGACGGTGAAGGGGCCGGAGAACTTGGCGTGGTAGGGGGTGCGCGGCCGGGTCTTCTCGGCCCGGGGTTCGGCGACGGTCCGCAGGGTGGGCGCGGCGAGGCCGAGTTCGGCCCAGGCCACGTCGGCGGGGTCGAGTCCCTCGGCGCGCAGGGCGAGGGCGCAGTCGATGGCCGGGTGGGTGAAGTGGTTGGTGGGGTAGGGCTTGTAGACGGTACGGAGGGTCTCCCACCGCTCGCCGAGGCCGCCGAGCAGGGCGCCGGCGTCCCAGGTGCCGTCCAGCCAGGCCTGGAAGAAGCCGAACCGGCCCTCCAGGACGGTGGGCGGTCCGGTGACGCCGGCGCGGGCCAGGGCCGCGGCCATCACCCCGGAGTGGGCCGCCCAGCCGCAGTGGATGCGTTTGACGGTGCCGCCGGTGCGGTTGGCCTCCAGGATGCCGGAGCCCATGCTCGCGGCGATGCCCATCGCGTCGGCGACGCCGTGCTCGTCGAGCCCGTGGAGGAGGGCGACCGCGGCGGCGGCGCCGAGCGTGCCGCAGATCGACGTGGCGTGCTGGCCCTTCTCGAAGAAGAGGGAGTTGCGCAGGTCGGGCAGGTAGGACGCCATGCCGAGGCGGTTGCAGATCTCGATCCCGGCGGCGATCGCGGCGGTCAGGGCGGCGCCGTCGGCCCGGGTCTCCTGGGCGGCGGCGAGGGCGGCGGGCACCACCGAAGCGCTGGGGTGGAGTACGGACGGCAGATGGGTGTCGTCGAAGTCGAGGGTGTGTGCGAGGACGCCGTTGACCAGGGCGGCCTGGGCGGCGGGTACCCGGCCGGCGGCTCCGATGACGCTTGCCGCCGGGGTGCCGCCCATGGCGCGTACGGTGTCGGCGACCGCGGTGGCGGGACCGCCTTCGGCCCGGCCGGCCAGACAGTTGCCGACCACGTCGAGGACCCGCCCGGTGATGTCCTCGGTGACTTCGGCGGGCAGTCCGGCGTCCCGGCAGCGCACGGCGAACCGGGCGAGCCGCTGGACCGCCGTACCGGAGTCGGCCGCGGTGTCCTCCGCCGCCGTCGGCGCCGTCGCGGTCATCGGCCCCCACCCCCGAGCGACTCGGCCGCGAAGTCCCGGGAATCCGGAGAGTCCGGGGAATCCGCGATGAGCGCCAGGGGCCGTACGGGCGCGCCCGTCGCGCCGACCACCGGCAGCGGGTTGAGGACGAGGGTGAACTCCCGGGCCCCGCTGTCCAGCAGGGTGTCCAGCTTCATCGTCTCGACGATGTTGATCCCGGACTCCACCAGCAGGATCCGGTGGACGGGCAGGGTGGCGTGCCCCCGCCCGGCGGCGAGGCGTTCGAAGGCGATGGTCTCGCCGCCGACCGCCCGCGGCCGGTGCCCGGCCAGCCAGCGCGCGGCGGCCTCGCCGGGGCCCGGCACCCCGTGCTCGTGGCCGATGAAGACCTCCGCGTCGGACCAGTGGCGGGACCAGCCGGTGCCGATGAGCAGGACGTCGCCGGGGCGCGGTTCGGCCCCGTCCGCCGCGCGTTCCAGATCGTCCGGGGTGATCTCGTAGCCGGCGGGCAGGACGGGCACCCCGTGGACGGCGGCCACGTCGAGGAGCAGACAGCGGCCCACGTACGGTTCAAAAGTGTCGATGCCCAGCGTGTCGAAGCCGAGATGGCCGGAGATGTCGGCGGGGCGCACCCCGCCGTACAGGAGTCCGTCCTGGGAGACATGGGCGAGGGCGTCGACATGGGTGCCGACATGGCCGCCCATCACGATGATCTCGTTGGCGGCGGAGCCGCCGTCGGGGCGGCCCAGGTCCCCGTGGCGGCGTTCGAGGGCCATCCGGAACGGCGGGTGGTTGGGCGACTGCGGCATTCCGCGCCGCAGGGGCTGGGCGAGGTCGATCGTACGCATCGTCAGATGACACCCTTCGCGTGGAGTCGGTCGAGGTCGTCGGGGCCGAGGCCGAGCCGTGCGCCGTAGACCTCGGTGTTGTGGGCGCCGAGCGCGGCCCCGGTGCTGCGGATCGAGCCGGGGGTCGCGGAGAGCCGGAAGAGGACGTTCTGCATCCGCAGGGGTCCGAGGTCGGGGTCGTCGACGGTGGTCACGGTGTCGAGCGCCCGGTACTGGGGGTCGGCGAAGACGTCGCGGATGTCGTAGACGAGGGCGACCGCGGCTTCGGCGGACTCGAAGGCGCTGATCACCTCGTCGGCGTCGCGGGCGGCGATCCAGTCGCCGACATGGGCGTCGAGGAGGTCGGCATGGGCGGCGCGCCCGGCGCCGCCGGAGAACCAGGGTTCGCGGACGACCTCCGGATGGCCGACGAGGGTCAGTACGCGTTCGGCGATGTTCTGGGCGCTGGTGGAGACGGCGACCCAGCGGCCGTCCCGGGTGCGGTAGGTGTTGCGCGGCGCGTTGTTGACGGAGCGGTTGCCGGTCCGCGGCTGGACCACCCCGAGCTGGTCCCAGATCATCGGCTGCGGTCCCAGCAGGGTGACCAGCGGTTCGATGATGGCCAGGTCGATGATCTGGCCCTGCCCTCCGCCGCCCGGGGAGTCCCGGTGGCGCAGTGCCATCAGTATGGCGTTGACGCAGGTCAGTGCGGCGATTCCATCGGCGAGCCCGAAGGGTGGCAGGGTCGGTGGGCCATCGGGTTCGCCGGTGGCGGCGGCGAACCCGCTCATGGATTCGGCGAGGGTGCCGAAGCCGGGCCTGCGGGCGTACGGGCCGAACTGGCCGAAGCCGGTGACCCGGGCGATCACCAGCCGGGGGTTGAGCCGGAGCAGCTCCTCGGGGTCGAGTCCCCAGCGCTCCAGGGTGCCGGGGCGGAAGTTCTCGATCAGGACGTCCGCGTCGGCGGCCAGAGCGCGCAGCAGTCCGGCGCCGTCCTCGGTACCGAGGTCGCAGGTGACGGCCTTCTTGTTCCGTCCGAGCATCTTCCACCACAGGCCGTGCCCGTCCTTGGCGGGGCCGTGGGTGCGTGAGGGGTCGCCCTTCGCGGGGTGTTCGACCTTGATCACCTCGGCGCCGAAGTCGCCCAGGACGGTGGCGGCGAGGGGTCCGGCGAAGAGGGTGGCGAGATCGAGGACGACGGTCCCGGCGAGCGGTCCCGGGGGTGCCGGAGCATGCCCGGGGTCGGGGTCCTGCGAGGAGTCGGGGTGGGGGTGCGGTACCGGTCGAGCCATCGGTCCTCCCGCGTTCGGAGCTGGGGCTGCGGTGCGTCCACGGGCCGGGACGTGTTCCGGATAAAGGAACGCCGTTACGAATTCTCGTCACGACCCTGGCGCTCGAATGTAGAACGGCGTTACGTTTTTTGGAACAGGCCAGGCGACAAAGGCCCTTCACCGTGAAGGAGGTGAGGGCCGGTCCGCTCCCCGACCGGCCCGATCCCTATGACTCGATACGATCTGCTCGTCAAGGGCGGAGTGCTCGTGGTGCCGTACCACGGTGAGATCCGTGCCGATCTCGCCGTCTCGGGCGGCCGGATCGCGGCCGTCGGCGACGATCTGCCGGCGTCCGACGCGGCCGAGGTACTGGACGCCGCGGGCCGTGCGGTCCTCCCGGGCGCCGTCGACGCCCACTACCATCTCGGCATCTACCGGGACCTCGGGCTCGACGCGGCCGAGGAGACCCGCTCGTCCCTGGTCGGCGGGGTCACCTCGGTGCTCTCGTACTTCCGGACCGGTCAGCACTATCTGAACCGGACCGGGCCGTACAAGGAGATCTTCCCCGAGGTGCTGGCCGAGGTCGCGGGCCGTTCCCACACCGACTACGGCTTCCATCTGGCGCCGATGACGGTCGATCAGATCGCGGAGATCCCGGCGCTGGTCACCGACCACGGCATCACATCGTTCAAGTACTACATGTTCTACAAGGGCTTCGATCTGGCCGCGAACAGCCGGGACGCCCGCGCGTTCACCATGGGCGACGAGTACGACCTGGGCCATCTGTACCTGATCCTCGAACAGCTGGCCCGCGTCCAGGAGGACCGCCCCGATCTGCGGCTCTCCCTCTCGCTCCACTGCGAGCAGGCGGAGTTGATGCGGGTCTTCATCGACCGGGTCCGGGCGGGCGGGGCGCCGCAGAATCTGCGGGCGTACTCCGAAGGCCGTCCCCCGCTGACCGAGCGGGTCGCCATCGGCGAGGCGGCCGAACTCGCCGCGCACACCGGGACCCGGGTCAATCTGCTCCATCTCTCCGGCTCCGACGCGCTGGAGTCGGCGCTCGGCGCGCGCCGCCGCCACGGCACCGATATGCGGTTCGAGGTCACGCTGCACCATCTCTGCCTCGACCACGAGAGCCTGGACGCCCGCGGCGGTCTCGGCGGCAAGGTCAATCCGCCGATCCGTACGGCACGGGACGCCGAACGGCTGTGGGAGGGCGTCCGCGACGGCTCCGTCGACTGGGTCGCCTCCGACCACGCCTGCTGTATGGAGGAGGAGAAGGGCGACGAACTGTGGCCCGCACGGCCCGGGTTCGGCGGCAGCGCCCTGCTCTACCCGGTACTGCTGGGCGAAGGGCATCACCGCCGGGGGATCCCGCTGACCAGGATCGCCGAGCTGGCGTCGGCGAACCCGGCGCGGGCGTACAACCTGTGGGGCCGCAAGGGCAGTCTCGCGGTCGGCTACGACGCGGACTTCACCGTCGTCGACCTCGATCTGGAGCGGGAGGTCCGTACGGAGCTGCTGCTGTCGGGCCAGGACCACTGCCCGTTCGAGGGGGTACGGGTCCGGGGCTGGCCGGTGGCGACGGTGGTCGGCGGGCGGATCGCCTACCGGCTGGGCGCGGACGGCGAGGCGGAGGTGACGGATGAGCCGGCGGGCCGCTTTCTCCGCCGCGACTAGGTCGTTTTCGGACCGGAGCGCCGTCCGCCCGAGCGGCGGGGCCCGCGGCATCCGGTGGACGCGACCACCGGGCGGACCGGCCGCTTCCGCCGGGCGGGACCGACCGGTCGACCGGGGCGGGGGCGGGTCGTGAGATCGGCGCTGTACGTCCCCGCCGACGCGCCCCGCAAGCTGGCGAAGGCCCTCGGGCTCGACACCGACGAGCTGATCGTCGACCTGGAGGACGCGGTCCCGCCCGATGCGCGGGCGGCGGCACGCGAGCGCCTGACAGACTGGCTGGTCCGCAACGCCCCCGGGGCCGTACCGAGGATCTGGGTACGGATCAATCCGGGGCGGGCCGGGCTCGCGGACGCCGCGGCCGTCGCGGTACCGGGTGTCGCGGGCGTCGTCGCGGCCAAGACCGAGTCGGCCGAAGGGCCGGCCGCGCTCGCGGCGCCGCTGCGGGCGGCCGAACGGCGGCACGGCACAGCCGCGGGCACCTTCGGGATCGTCGCGCTCGTGGAGTCGGCGCGCGGTGTGCTGGCGGCGCCGGAGATCGCCCGGGCGCCCCGGGTCGTCCGGCTCCAGCTGGGCGAGGCCGACCTCCGGGCCGAGCTGGGTGTGGAACCGGGTCCCGACGGCCTAGAACTGCTCCACGCCCGCTCCCGGATCGTGCTGGCGTCGGCGGCGGCGGGGATCCGTCCCCCTCCGGCGCCGGTGTGCACGGACGTCCGGGACACCGAGGGACTACGGCGGTCCACCCTCGCCTTCCGCCGTCTCGGGTTCCGCGGCCGCGCCTGTGTCCACCCGTCCCAACTACCGGTGGTGAACGTGGTGTTCACCGCCACCGATGCGGAGCTCTCGGGCGCCCGCGACCTCGTCGAACGGTATGAGCGGGCGCTGGCGGCGGGCGCCGCGGTCTGTCTCGGCGCCGACGGGCGGCTGATCGACCCGGCGGTGGTGCGGTCCGCGCGACGGCTGCTGACCGGCGACTGACCACCGGCCGCCGCCAGCCTAGGCCGGATGGGGCCGGACAACCCCCCTCCGACCTCGCCGAACACGTCTTCACGCCAGGAAAACCCCGCCCGATCCCCGATTTTCGGCCGAAGCCATTCGGCCAAAAGTATTGACGACCTGTCGGCAAAGTTGTTTTATCCCCAAACAACTGGGAGGCAATCATGCCGGATGTCCTTGTTGCCGGAGCGGGCCCCGTGGGCCTGACCACCGCCACTCTGCTCGCCGAACGGGGCCTCACGGTCGAGGTGTTCGAAGCCGCCGACGCCGTCGCCACCCAACCGCGGGCCTCCACCTTCCATCCGCCGACCCTCGATCTGCTCCACCGGATCGGACTGGCCGAACCGCTGATCGCCCAGGGCCTCAAGGCCCCCGTCTACCAGCACCGCGACCGTGAACGCGGCCGCGTCGCCGACTTCGACCACGCCCATCTGGCCCGGGACACCGGATTCCCCTTCCGGCTCCAGGCCGAACAGCACAAGCTCTGCCGTCTCCTCGTGGACCGGCTGGGCGACCGGGTCCGCTTCGGACACCGCGTCACCGGCGCCGACCAGGACGAACACGGGGTCACGGTCCGCGCCGAAGGACCCGGCGGAGCACTGACCCGCCGGGCCCGCTGGCTGATCGACGCCGGCGGCGCCGCCGGAGCCGTCCGCCGCGAACTCGGTATCGACTTCGAGGGCTTCACCTACGAGGACCGCTACCTCGTCCTGCTGACCGACTTCCCCTTCGAGGAGCACCTCGAAGACCTGGCGACCGTCGCCTATATCTCCGACCCCGAGGAGTACGTGGTGCTGCTGCGCGCCCCCGACGCCTGGCGGGTCCTCTTCCCGGTCCGGGAGGAGATCCACGACCCGGCAGTCTGGGAACGGATGCTCCAGGGCGTCGTCGCCCGTCCGGAGCCGTACACCGTCCTCCACCACCAGCTGTACTCCGTCCACCAGCGGGTGGCGCGGCGCTTCCGGGAGGGCCGGATCCTGCTCGTCGGGGACGCGGCCCATGTCAACAGCCCCATCGGCGGTATGGGGATGAACAACGGCATCCACGACGCCTTCGCCCTCGCCGGCACACTTCCCGCCGTCCACGGTTCCGGCACCCGGCCGGGCCCCGGTGACCCCCTCGACGGCTGGGCCGACCGGCGGCGCCGGGTCGCCCTCGACTACGTCCGTATCATCACCGACCGCAACGCCCGCGCCCTCGGCGAGAAGGACCCCGGACGACGGCTGGCGGCCCAGCGCGAACTGGCCGCCACCGCGGCCGACCCGGAGCGGGCCCGGGCCTGGCTGCTCGACTCCTCCATGCTCAACGCGGTCCGCAGCCAGGGACTGCTGCCGTGCTGAGGATCGGCGGCCGGCGGGCCGGGTTCGCGGTCCTGGTCCCCTCCACCAATACGGTCGTGGAGGCCGAGTACGCGGACCTGGCACCGCCCGGGGTCACCGTCCACACCGGCCGGATGTTCGTCCCCGCGCCCTCCGTGGCCAGCGACGACGACACCACCCGGCTGCTCGCCGACGTCCGCGGCAAGGTCCCCGACGCGCTGCGGTCGGTCCTCACCTGCCGTCCGGACCGGGTCCTGCTCGGGATGTCCGCCCCCACCTTCTACGGCGGCGTCGAGGGCGCCGAAGCGTACGAGGCCGAGATCGCCGCCCTGGCCGGGGTGCCCGCGGTGGCCGGGTCGACGGCCTGCGCCACCGCGCTGCGGGCCCTGGGCGCCCGCCGGATCGCGGTCCTCAGCCCCTACCGTCCCGTCAACGACACCGAGGTACGGCGCTACTTCGGCGAGGCCGGCTTCACCGTCACCGGCTACCGGTCCCTGCTGTGCACATCGGCGACCCAGATCGCCGAGGTGGGCGAGGAGGACATCGTCCCCGTCGTCGAGGAGCTGGCCGCGACCGAACCGGACGCCATCGTGCAGGTCGGCACCAATCTGTGGTTCGCCGGACTCGCCGCGGAGCTGGAGGAACGGCTCGACCTGCCCGTCGTCGCCATCAACACCGCCACCCTGTGGACGGCCCTGCGGGCGCACGGGATCACCGACCGGGCCGACGGCGCCGGCCGACTGCTGGCCCGACACTGAAGGGAACCTTCCGTATGCCGACCCCCGTAACTCCCGTCGAGGCGCCGCCCGCGCCGGATACCGGTTCCGGTGCGCCGGAACCGCCCGCCGGGCAGCGGACCGAGGTCGTCAGCCCGATCGACGGGCGGGCCATCGGCCGGGTGCCCCGGCTGGGCCCGGCCGACGTCGACACCGCCTACGACACCGCGCGCGCCGCTTTCGACGAGTGGCGCGGGCTCTCCGCCGAGCGGCGCGGGCGGCTGCTGCTGCGCACCGCCGACCTGCTGGACAGCCGGGTCGAGGAGTTCGCCGCCACCGAGACCCTGAACACCGGCAAGCTGCTGAAGGACACCCGGCGCGAGGCCGCCCGCGCCGCCGCCTGCTTCGCCTACTACGGGGGCCTCGCCGACAAGGTCACCGGGGACACCCTCGACGTACCGGGCCCGTTCCATACGTACACCCGGCGCGAGCCGTACGGGGTGGCCGTGGGGATCGTCCCGTGGAACGTGCCGTACGTCTTCGCCGCGAAGAAGATCGCCCCCGCCCTCGCCTTCGGCAATGTCAGCCTCCTCAAGCCCGCCGAGGAGACCCCGCTGACCGCGTTGATGCTCGCGGAGGTCCTCGCCGAGGCCGGGCTGCCGGACGGGGTGGCGCAGATCGTGACCGGCGGCGCGGACACCGGCCGGGCCCTGGTGGCGGACCCGCGCGCCGATCTGATCGTCTTCACCGGCGCCGACGCCACCGGCCGTTCGATCGCCGCCGAGGCGGGGTCCCGGCTCATCCCCTCCGCGATGGAGCTGGGCGGCAAGTCCCCGCAGATCGTCTTCGCCGACGCCGATCTCGACGCCGCGCTCGCCTCGGTCCTGCTGGGCGCGTTCAGCGCCACCGGACAGATGTGCATCGCGGGCTCCCGGCTGCTGATCCAGCGGGAGGTGTACGAGACGTTCACGGCCCGGCTGCGGGAGGCCGTCACCGGGCTGCGCGTCGGCGACCCGCGGGAGCGGTCGGTGCAGGTGGGGCCGCAGGTCACCCCGGGGCAGCGGGACAAGACGCTCCGGATGATCGAGACCGGCGTCGCGGAGGGCGCGGTCCGCGCGGCCGCCGCCCCGGTCCCGGCGGACGAGCGGCTCGCGGGCGGCTTCTACGTACCGCCGACCCTGTTCACCGGGGTCGACCCGGAGATGACGGTGATGCGGGAGGAGATCTTCGGCCCGGTGCTCGCGGCCATGCCGTTCGACACCGAGGAGGAGGCCGTCGAACTCGCGCACGCCACCGACTTCGGTCTCGCCGCCGGAGTGTGGACCACGGACCTGGGCCGCGCCCACCGGATGGCGGCCCGGCTGCGCGTGGGCACGGTCTGGCTCAACACCTACCGGATGCTCGCGGACAGCGTGCCGTTCGGCGGCGTGGGCCGGTCGGGGTACGGCCGCGAGGGCGGCCCCGACGCCGTCCACCTTTACACCTGGACCAAGTCCGTCTGGACCTCCACCGAGCCGGGTCCGCCGCCCGGATACGAACTCTGAACCGCGCGCCGTCCTCACCCGTCCGCCCGCCCCTCGGATCCGACCGACCCTGGAGTCACCCATGCTGATAGTCCTCGCGGGAGCCACCGGCCGTACCGGCCGCCGGCTGATCCCGCTGCTGACCGCCGCGGGACACGCCACCCGGGCCCTCACCCGCTCGGACGGGCCGGTGCCCGGCGCCGAGGCCCACCGCCTGGATCTGGCTACGGCGAGCGCCGACGAACTGGACCGGGCCGTCGACGGGGCCGACGCCGTGATCTGGCTCGCCGGTCCCGGCGGCGGTTCGGTGGAGAGCGCCGAGCGACTGGACAACGTCGCCTGCTGTGCGCTGATCGACGCCTGCGTCCGCCAGGACGTACGGAGATTCGTCCTCGTCACGTCGAAGGGCACCGCGGCGCCCGAGCGGGCGCCCGACTTCCTCCGCCCCTATCTGGAGATCAAGGCCAAGGCCGAGGCGCATCTGGCGGGCAGCGGACTCACCTGGAGCGTGCTGCGGCCCGGCGGCCTCACCGACGACGAGCCGACCGGCGGGGTCGTTCTGGGCGACGGCCTCGGACGGGGCAGGGTGACCCGCGCCGATGTGGCCGCCGTCGTCGCCGAACTCGTCGGCCGGCACGACCAGTCGGGCCGGGCCTCGGAGGTCCTGGGCGGCGAACTCGACCCGGCGGCGGCCTTCGACGCGATCACCCCGGCGGTGAACATCGTCGACTTCCTCTTCGATCTGCGCCGGCTGGGCCGGGTCCATCTCGCGGTCTTCGGCGGCAGTACCGGCGAGGCGATGGCCGAGGCGAAGGTCCACTTCACCGACTGGCAGGTCAGCGCCGGTTACGTCAACTACTTCGAAGGGCCCGAGCTGCACTTCTCCCGGCGCACCCGGTGGCGGCTGGAGTTCGGCGAGGGCCCCGGACGGCACTCCGGCAAGGACGAGTACTGGGTGATGGTCCGCAACGAACGCGGGGAGGGCGTCTTCCGGTTCGGACTGCTGCGGCCGGAGGGCTCGGCGGACCACGATCCGGAGCTGATCGCCGCGTACCGGGTCTTCCGCGATCACTACACCGGCAAGCAGAAGGCCGTCGCGTAGGTCGTGTCCGCAGAGTCCCGTCCGGCCCGGCGCCATCCCCGGACCACCCCGTCCGGGCCGGACGGCCCACCCCGAACAACGTAAGGAGGTTCCGTTGACAGGCCACATCCTCCGCAGAGCGGCCGCCATGGCCGTGGTCCTCCTCATCGTCCTGACCCTCGTCTTCTTCCTGATGCGGATGGCACCCGGCAGCCCCGCCTATCTGATCGTCGGGGCCGACGCGACCGAGGCCGAGATCGCCCAGGTGGAGCGGGAACTGGGCCTCGACCAACCCCTGCTGGTGCAGTACGGCACCGAACTGGGCCGGATCCTCACCGGCGATCTCGGCGACTCCATCTTCACCGGCGACCCGGTCGTCCACGAGCTGATGCTCCGGCTGCCGGTCACCCTCGAACTCACCGCGGTCTCCCTCGCCTTCTGGATCCCCCTGGCCCTGCTCGCGGGCCGGTTCGCCGCCGCCCACCGCGACACCGCCGCGGACGCGGCCGTACGCGTGGCCGGGAATCTGTCGATCGCCGTCCCCAGCTTCTGGCTCGGCGCCCTGCTGATCCTGCTCTTCGGGCTCTATCTGCCCGGGGTCCTGCCGTCCAGCGGCTGGGTGGGCTTCGGCACGGACCCGCTCGGCCATCTGCGAGCCCTGGTCCTGCCGGCGTTCGTCCTGGGCCTCGGCACCTTCGGGGTCACCGCGAGCACCCTGCGGGTGTCGATGCTGGAATCCGTCCGGACCGACTACGTCCGCTTCGGCCACGCCATGGGCCTGTCGGAGCGGCGCATCAACCACTCCCTCGCCTTCCGCAACTCCCTGCTGCCCACCACCGCGGTCGTCGGACAGCTCGTGGGGGTGATGCTCAGCGGCTCCGTCCTGATCGAGAACCTGTTCAACCTGCCCGGTATGGGACGGCTGCTGGTCGACGGCATCCGCCGCCAGGACTATCCCCTGGCGGTCGGCGCCACGCTCGCCCTCGCCGTCTTCTTCCTGCTCGCCAATCTGATCGTCGACATCCTCTACGCGGCGCTCAATCCTCGCGTCCGGCAGAAATTCGCAGGTGCCCGATGACCACCCTCACCCAGCCCCGGATCCGCGGCCGCTCCCGGCCCCGCCGGCGCGTCACCGTCAAGGGCCGTCACGTCAAACGGCTCACCCTTCTCGGTGTCGTCCTCGTCACCGGGTATCTGCTCTTCGCCGCCGTCGGCCCGCTGTTCACCCCCGATCCGCTGGCCAGGACCGGGGCGCCGCTCGAAGGCCCGTCCGCCGCGCACTGGTTCGGCACCGACCATCTGGGCCGTGATCTGCTGGCCAGGGTCGCGGCCGGGGCCCGGGTCTCGGTCCTGGTCGCCGTCCTCAGCGTCGGTATCGGACTGGTCTTCGCCCTGCCGCTGGGGATCGCGGCGGGCTACTTCGCCGGGCGCTGGCCCGACGAGCTGATCATGCGGGTGTTCGAGGCGATCCAGACCGTGCCGCTGTTCGTCTTCGCGATGGTCGTCCTCGGTATCACCGGGGTCACCTCCTTCCATCTCGGGCCGGTCGAGATCGGCGCCGCCGGGAAGATCGTGCTGCTGATCGCGATCGCCGCCACCCCCTACTTCGCCCGGGTCGCCCGCGCCGCGACCCTCGCCGAGGTCCAGGAGGACTACATCGCGGCCCTCCGGCTGATCGGGGTCTCCCGCCGCCGGATCATCGGCAACGAACTGCTGGTGAACGTGTTGCCGCCGGTCGTCGTCCAGAGCTGTCTGTGGATGGCGGTCGCGGTCTTCGCCGAAGGCGCGCTCGGCTTCCTCGGGGTCGGGGTCCAGCCACCGACCCCCACCCTCGGCGGGGTCATCGCCGACGCCACCCGCTACATGATGGCCGGCGCCTGGTGGTACTGCGTCATGCCCGGTCTCGTCCTGCTGATCGCCACCGTCGGCTTCGGCCTGCTCGGCGACGGCGCCAACGATCTGCTCGACCGAGGGGAGCGGTGATGAAGAGGAGCACGGGCCGGGCCGGGTCCTTCGACGGCGATACGGCCGTACGGACCGCGGACGGCGCCGCCCCCGCCGCGCGCCCCGCGCCGCTGCTGGAGGTCGGCGGTCTGAGCGTCGTCTTCGACACCGCGCGCGGCCGGGTGCCCGCCGTCCGGGACGTCTCCTTCACTCTGGCCCCCGGCGAGATCTTCGGTCTCGTCGGCGAGTCCGGCAGCGGCAAGAGCACCGTCCTGTCGGCGATCATGCGGCTGCTGCCGTCGATCGCCGTCACCGAGGCCGACGCCCTGCGCTTCCGCGGCACCGATCTGCTGGGCCTCGACACCCGGCGGCTTCGGGCGGTGCGCGGCACCGGTATCGGACTCGTACCGCAACGCCCGATGACCTCCCTCAGCCCGGTCACGCCGCTGCGCAAACAGCTCCGCTGGTTCCTCGGCGACCGCGGGCCCGACGAGATCACCGAACTCCTCGACCAGGTCGGGCTGCGGGCCGTCGCCGAACGTCTCGACGGCTATCCGTTCGAGTTCTCCGGCGGACAGCTCCAACGGCTGCTGATCATGCTGGCCGCGCTGGCGCGGCGGCCCGCCCTGCTGCTCGCCGACGAGCCGACCACCACCCTCGACGCCACCGTGCAGGCCCAGGTGCTGCGGCTGCTGCTCGATCTGCGCGACCGGCTCGGCGTCGGGATCGTCTTCGTCAGCCACGACCTCGGGGTGATCGCGCAGGTCTGCGACCGGGCCGGGGTGATGTACGCGGGACGGCTGGTGGAGAGCGCCCCGGTCACCGAACTGTTCGACCGGCCCCGCCACCCCTATACCCAGGCGCTGCTGGGCGCCCTGCCCAGCCGCTACACCCGGGGGCAGCGGATCAAGGTCGTCGAGGGCTCCGCCGCCGGGGCCAACCGGCTGCCCGGCTGTGCCTTCGCGCCCCGCTGCCCGCGCGCCGACGCCGTCTGCCGCGAGCTGCTCCCCGAGCCCCGTACCGTCGCCGGCTCCCTGGTCCGCTGTCACCACGCCGAGGAGGTCGCGGGATGACCGCCGCCGTCGAGGCCACCGGCCTCACCAAGCATTTCACCCTCAAGGGGCGCGGCGGGTCGCGCCGGGGCGTCCGTACCGTCCACGCCGTCGACGACGTCGCCTTCGCGGTCGGCGGCGGGCGCACCCTGGCCGTCATCGGCGAGTCCGGCTGCGGGAAGTCGACGGTCGCCCGGCTGCTGCTGGGACTGACCCGGCCCACCTCGGGCACGATCACCGTCACCGGGGAGCGGCGGATCCAGCTCGTCGCCCAGAACCCGTGGTCGGCGCTGAACCGGCGCAAGACCATCGGACACGCCCTCGACCAGCCGCTGCGGATCCACCGCCGGGACCTGGACGCCGCCGGGCGGGCCGCCCGGGTCCGGGAGCTGCTGGAACTGACGTCGCTGCCGGCCGAGTTCCTGCCCCGCTATCCCGCCGACGTCTCCGGCGGCGAACTCCAGCGCGTCACCATCGCCAGGGCGCTCGCCGCCGAACCCCGGGTCCTCGTCCTGGACGAGCCGACGGCCAGTCTCGACGTCAGCGTCAAGGCCGGTCTGGTGAATCTGCTGGGCGATCTCCGGGACGAGCTGGGGCTGACGTATCTGCTGATCACCCATGAGATCGACGTCGCCAGACTGCTCGCAGACGAGGTGCTGGTGATGTATCTGGGGCATGTCGTGGAGTCCGGCGACGCCGACGCCGTCTTCGACCGGCCCGCCCATCCCTACACCCGGTCGCTGCTCGCCAGCGTGCCCGTCCCCGATCCGCGCCGCCGGCGGGAGCTGCTGCCGCTCAGCGGCGATGTGCCGTCGGCGGTCGACCCGCCGAGCGGCTGCCGCTTCCGCACCCGCTGTCCGCACGCCGTCGAGGAGTGCGCCCTGAGCCGTCCGGCGGCCCGGGACGTGACGCCCGGCCACACCGCCGCCTGTCTTCTGCCCTTCTGAAGCCCCTCCCCTATCCCTCCGACACCACCAGCACCGGTACCAGCACCGGCAAGCCCCGTGAACCGCCCCGCTGACGGCCGCCGAAACCGAGCAAGGAGCCCGTCATGACACCGTCCACCCCCCGGAGATCCATCGCCTCCTCCCGCACCGCCCTCCGCCGTCCGTCCCGCCGCGATCTGCTGCGGATGACCTCGGCCGCCGCCGCCGGGGCCGCGGTCGCCGCCTGTACGGACCCCGACGCCGGCGGGGCCGGCTCCGGCTCCGGCACCCTGTCCGTGGGGCTCTTCGAGATCCCGGTCGGCTACGCTCCGCTGTACTCGAACTCGCAGAACGTCCGCTGGGTCACCGAATCCGCCACCGACGCCCTGTACACCCACGACAGCGCCGGGAAGCTGGTGCCGCAGCTCGCCGCGGCGCTCCCGCAGGCCGGCCCCGGCGGGGTCGCGTGGACCGTCCGGCTGCGGCCGGGCGTGCGTTTCCACAACGGTGACGAGCTGACCGCCGACCATGTCGCGGCCGGACTGAACTTCATCCCCGGCAGCCGGGGCAAGAGCCAGTTCCTGTCCCTGCTGTCGCCCTGGTTCTCCCGCGCCGTCGCGGTCGATCCCACGACGGTACGGATCGAGCTGCGCATGCCGTACGGGATCCTCCCCGACCAGCTCGCCCGGATCCCGGTCAGCCACCGGGACTTCATGGCCGAAAAGGCCGAACTGATGGGCACCGGACCGTTCCGGATCGACAAGGTCGTCACCGGGCAGTCCATGCGGCTGGTCCGTTTCGACGGCTACTGGGGGCCGAAGCCCGCCCTCCGGGCGATCGAGATGACCTCGGTCCCCGACCCGTCGACCCGGCTGGTCAATCTGCGCGAGGGCCGGATCCATATCGCCACCGGGGTCCAGCCCGTCGATGTCGAGGGCGTCCGCCGCGACGACTCCCTCCGGCTGCACGCGGTCCAGGGCACCGGCGGGGTGCGGGCCATGATGAATATGACCCGGCGCCCCTTCGACCGGGCCGACTTCCGGCGCGCCCTGGCCCACGCCATGGACCGCGAGGGCGTACGGGAGGCGGTCTTCCACAGCCGGGGCCGGATCGCGCAGGGGCCGCTGGGACCGGGAGTCACCGGGTACGAACCGGACTACCGGCCCTATCCGGCCCGGCCCGACCTCGAACGCGCCCGGGAGCTGCTCGCCCGCTCCGGCGTATCGGGCGGCACCGACTTCCGGATCATGGTGTCGACCAGCGGCGCGGCCCGGGACATCGCCCAGGTCCTGGCGGAGAACTGGGGCCGGATCGGGCTGAAGGTGGGCCTCGACGTCGCCGACCCGGCCAACTGGAACCGCCGCTGGCTGGTCCGGGACTACGACATGTCCCTCACCGTCCAGGAGTACGGCCTGGTCGGCGGGGTCATGCCGCTCTCCCAGTTCACCGTCTACCGGTCCGCGTCCCGGCAGAACCCCGGCTATCGCGACCCCGGCTACGACCGGGAGTTCGTCCGGCTCTTCGGCGCCGCGACCCCCGCCGAACGGGACGCGATCGCCGCCCGGCTCAACCGCGCCCTGGCCGAGGACGCCGTCGAGCTGCCGCCCGTCTATCCCGAGCTGCTGATCGCCACCCGCTCCGAGGTCTCCGGGATCGACGAGCGGGCCCTGACCCTCGGCCGCCTCAATCTGCGGGGCGTCCGGATCGGCGGCTGACCCGTACCTCCCGTACCGCCGGCCGGCCGGTGCCGCCACCGCCCCTGCCGGCCGCCGCGCCCCCGCCCGTACATCCGTATCCCCGTCCGCACCCTCCCGCGAAAGGATCCCCATGCTGGGACTGAACGACGAGCCCGTCACGGGCACCGAACGGGCCTATCTCGACTTCTATCTCGGGCTCCGCATCGGCTGGGCCAAACTCCACCACCCGCTGCTCGACCTCTTCGACGCCCGCACCGCCGACTGGACCGCCGCCCACGGCCGCGAGCCCGTGGAGACCTCCGAGATCGGCGACGTCATCGAGGACTCCGCGCTCTTCCGCTGCTTCATGTACCTCCAGCGCCACACCCAGCTGCTGATGAAGTACGGGCCGTACGGCACCCATGCCTATATCGAGGCGCGCCGGGACGAGCTGACGGCGCGGATGGCCGAGGCGGAGGGGCCCGATCTCGACCCGGCGCTGCCGATGCCCGCGTACTACGCCGATACCGACTACCACCTGGAGAAGGGCGGTTACTGGCAGGACGACCTCGACGGTCCGGTCTACGACTTCGGTACCCGGATCCACTTCGCGGGACTGGAGAACGTCGGCTCCATCCACCGGGCCAAGACGGAGGCCCTGCCGCGCGGCGACTACCGGCGGGTGGTCGATCTGGGCTGCGGGACCGGCGACGGTACGTTCGGGCTCGCCGAGACCTTCCCCGGGGCCGAGGTGATCGGGGTCGACCTGGCCGCGCCCTTCCTGAAGTGGGCCGATCTCAAGGCCCGGGACCGGGGGCTGCCGATCAGCTTCGTCCAGAAGGACGCGGCCGACACCGGGATCGAGGGCGGCTCCTGCCAGCTCGTCACCTCGACCATGATCTTCCACGAGATGCCCGCCGAGCAGATCGCGGCGATCGTCCGCGAGAGCTACCGGCTGCTGGAGCCGGGCGGTGCCTTCGCCGTCTACACCGCGGGCGAACTGCCCACCACCTACGGCCTGTTCATGATGGATTGGCACGCCCACATCAACAATGAGCCGTTTATGTCCGACTTCTTCAGGGCCGATCTGGAGAAGCCCCTCGTCGACGCGGGCTATACGGAGGTCACCACGACCGTCGTGGACGCGTTCCGGCACGGGGACAAGAAGGCGTACGGCTCCGCCGCTCCCCCGGACCCCCGCCGGGCCCGGGCCGGCGGCTGGCGCCTGGTCACGGGAAGGAAGCCGATATGAAGAACCCCGCACGCGTCCGGGACGGCCAGATGGTCTTCTTCGAGGACCCCGCCGTCGACAGACTCCTCGGCACGATCCTGGCCCTGGCGGGCGAGATCTACGTCCAGCGGGACCGGATCCGGGTCCTGGAGCGGCTGCTGACGGAGAACGGCACACTCCCGGCCGGGGCCGCGGAGTCGTATGTGATCCCCGACGAGGCGGCGGCCGAGTGGCGGACGGAACGGGACGCGTTCTTCGACCGCGTCCTCACCCCGCTGGCCGCCGACTGGTTCGGCCCGGAGGCCACGCTCAAGGCGGCGGCCGCCCAGGCGCGGGCGGCACGGACATGACCGGGGCCGGGGTCGGGACCGGAGCCGGGGTCGCCACGGACCCCCCGCCCGGCGATACGACGACGCCCGCCTGGCTGACCCGCGAACCGGTACAGGGCGATCCGCCGGTGCTCTGGCGCACCAGCATGATCACCATTCGCTCCACCGACCAGCCGCGCGCGGTCCGCTGGTACCGCAATGTGCTCGGCTTCAAGCTGGAGTTCGACATCCCCATCCGGGTACCGAACCGGCCCTTCCGGATGGCCGTCCTGGTCGGTCCCGACAACCGCCGGGTGGAGATCACCGGCCGGGGCGTGCCCAAGGACCGGCCCGCCGACGTCTGGGACACCCCGGTCTCCGTCACCTACCAGGTCGACGACCTCGACGCGGTCCGGGCCCATCTGCGCGCCATGGACGTCCCCTACTTCACCCCCGAGTTCAACGGGCAGTACGGGAAGCTCCTCACCCTCCTCGACCCCGACCACAACATCATCAAGATCCAGGCGCCCAACGAGCGGTGCGTGACGGAGCAGAACCTCACCGACCCCGACACCCCCCGCTACCCGGACGATCCGACGTACGTCCCCGACCCGGAGGCGAGCGATGGCTGACCTCGTGAACCCGCCCGGCACGCCGCAGGCGCCCACCAGGAGCCGGCCGCCGCTGCCGGAGGGCTGGCGCCCCACCCTGCTGTCGCTGCGGCTGGCCAGGAAGCATCCGAAGATCTCCCGGGCGCTGATCCGCTGGGAGATGTACCGGGCGCCGAAGGCCACCGGGCCCGGCGACCTCTCCGATCTGCTCGCCCCCGGGCAGCGGCGGCCCGCGGACTTCCCCGCGTACTACATCGCCAATCCCGTGCACCATATGAAGGGGCTGCACTGGATGCACCCCTCCATGGGCTACCGGCTGGAGCGCATGGCCGAGGACTTCCCCCTCGGCAAGCGGGAGCAGATCCGGTGGTGGGTGGAGAGCCAGGTTCTCGACCGCGGGGTACGGCCCCGGCGGATCCTCGAAGTGGGCGCGGGGACCGGGGCGACGGCCTTCGTCTACGCGCAGGTCTTCCCCGACGCGGAGGTGATCGGGGTCGATCTGTCGCCGTCGGTACTGCGGTGGGCCAGGCGCCGCGCCGATGAACTGGGCATCCGGAACGTCAGCTTCTATCACATGGACGCGGGGGATCTGTCGGCCTTCGACGACGGCTCCTTCGACGTGGTCCACGAGTCCCATCTGCTGCACGAGATGCCCGGCTACCAGATCCGGCGGACGGTCTCGGAGATGGTCCGGGTCTGCGCCCCCGGCGGCTTCCTCGGCTTCTTCGACTGGGCGATCCCGGAGAACGAGCGCGACTGGCGGCAGCGCGAGGGCATGGTCCGCAACAATGTCGAACCGTTCATGCTGGACTACTCCAGGACCGACCATCCGCGGCTGCTGACCGAGCTGGACTGCGAGGACGTCGTCCTGGTGGAACGGCACAGCCAGTCCGCCAGTTGGCGGGCGAGGAAAAAGGTAGCCTGAGTCGGGTGGACGACCGCACCGGAGCGTTTCTCGGCTCGGAGAACCATCTCAGCGGGCTGCTGACGCTGACCTCCCGACTCATCCAGGACCGCCTCTCCACGGCGCTGCGGCCGCTCGGCGTCACCTACGCCCAGGCCGCCGCGCTGGTGCGGCTCTGGCGCACCCCCGACGGCCGGATGCTCCAGCACGACTTCGTGACATCGCTGGCGCTGGCCCGGCCGTCGGGAACGCTGCTCATCGGCGATCTGGAGCGGGCGGGCCTGGTCAGCCGCTATCCGGATCCCACCGACGGCCGGCGGCAGGTGATCACCCTCACCGACGCGGGCCGGGATCTGGAGGGCGAGGTGTTCGCGGTGATCTCCGGCCTCCAGCGGGAGATCGAGCGGATCGTGGACGGGGAGGACCTGGCCCGGACGATGCGGGTCCTGACCGCGGTGCTGTCGTGGCTGGAGCCTGCGGCGACGGCGGCACTGCCCGCCCGGGACCGGCCGCCCCGGCGGGCCGGTCGGGCCGTCCCGGCGCCGGGCCCGGCACGACGCCCGGCACCGAGACCGACAGCCCGCCCGGCACAGCACTGACCCGCCGCCGCGGTCGCGGCGGCGGGACGGGCCCGTACGACGATGGGGCCGTCCCCGGCGCGCTCGCGCTCGGGGACGGCCCCACCGTCATGATCTTCCGGCCGCGGTACGGGGCGGCCGGGCGGACCGGTCAGGCCACCGGTGCGGGGAAGGTCGGGTACTCGACCCCGGAGACGTACTGGACGACCCGGATGACCTGGCAGGAGTAGCCGAACTCGTTGTCGTACCAGAGGTAGAGGATCGCGTCGTCGCCCTCGACCTTGGTGGCGCCCGCGTCGATGATCGAGGCGTGGCGCGAGCCGATGAAGTCGCTGGAGACCGCGTCGGGCGCGGTGGTGAAGTCGATCTGGCGCTTCAGCGGCGAGGTGAGGGAGACCTCGCGGAGGTAGTCGAGGACCTCCTCGCGGGTGGTCTCGCGCTCCAGCCGCAGGCTGAGGATGGCGATCGAGACGTTCGGCACCGGGACGCGGATGGAGCTGCCGGTGATCCGGGCCTTCAGATCGGGCAGCGCCTTGGCGACGGCGGAGGCCGCGCCGGTCTCGGTGATCACCATATTGAGCGGCGCGGAGCGGCCCCGCCGGTCGGACTTGTGGTAGTTGTCCAGGAGGTTCTGGTCGTTGGTGAAGGAGTGGACCGTCTCGACATGGCCGCGGAGCACCCCGTACTCGTCGGCCATCGCCTTCAGCGGCGGGACGATCGCGTTGGTGGTGCAGGAGGCGCAGGACAGGATCCGCTCGTCCGGCTTGATCATGTCGTGGTTGACGCCGTGGACGACATTGGGCACATCGCCCTTGGCCGGGGCGGTGAGGACGACCTTGGCGATCCCGGGGCGCAGATGCTTCGACAGGCCCTCGCGGTCCCGCCACCGCCCAGTGTTGTCGATCAGGATGGCGTCCTTGATCCCGTACTCCGTGTAATCGACCTCGGCCGGGTCGTCGGAGTAGATCACCTTGATCTCGTTGCCGTTGGCGACGATGGTCTCGTTCGCCTCGTCGACGGTGATCGTGCCCTGGAACTGGCCGTGGATGGAGTCACGGCGCAGCAGGGAGGCGCGCTTGACGAGGTCCTGGCCCGCGTTGCGGCGGACGACGACGGCGCGCAGCCGCAGCCCGTTGCCGGAGCCGGCCTTCTCGATCAGGAGCCGGGCGACGAGCCGGCCGATGCGGCCGAAGCCGTAGAGGACGACATCGCGCGGCTCACGGCGGTCGATCTTGTTCGCCCCGGTGGCGCCGGCGACGGCGTCGGCGGTGAACTCGGCCACCGAGAGACCGCGGTCGTCGGTCTTGTAGGTGGCGGCGAGCATGCCCAGGTCGATCTGGGAGGGGCCGAGGTCGAGCGTCGTGAGGGCCTGGAGGAACGGCATGGTCTCGGTGACCGAGAGCTCGTCGCCCGCGATCTGACGGGCGAACCTGTGGGTCTTGAGGATGCTGACGACCGACTTGTTCACCAGGGAGCGGCTGTGCAGCAGGACGGTGACGTCCCGCTCGCGCTGCAGCTTCCCGATGATCGGGATCATCGACTCGGCGATCTCCTCACGGTTCTTCCAGTTGGTGAACGAATCCTCGGTGACAGTCACAGTCGAATCTCTTTCGAGCTAGGTGGCGCTCATATGCTAACCACCTGATCCGGCCATGATTCAAGGGGTGCCGGGTGAGCGGAACGTCACCTTCGGTTCCGGCCCGCCCCCGCGGGATGCGGGGGCGGGCCGGGTGTCCGCCGGGGCCTTCGGGTCAGACCCGGTCCGCCGCGATCAGCAGATACTGGAAGGAGCCGTCCTTGTAGGACTCGATAAACGCCTCCTCGATGCCTGTGACCAGGGACGATGTGGCCCGCAGCTCCCAGTAGGGGAGGGTCGCGGGGGTCAAATCGATCACGGTCTGCGGGACCAGCCGGTTGTCGGCCAGGGCGCGCATGTACTCCCGCCGGGAGTGGATGTTGCACTCGAAGTGCGCGTTGATCTGGGAGACCCATTTCGACGGCTGGCCGTAGATCGGGTTCCAGCAGCCGGTGATGGTGACGTACCGGCCGCCGACCGCGAGGACGCGGGAGTGCTCGGCGAACAGGTCGTGGAGGTCGACGTACATACTGGACTCGTTGTTCCAGGACGCCCGCGCCGTTCCGGAGGCGAAGGGCATCCGGAGCATATTGCAGACCTGGGCGCGGACGGACTTGTCGATACCCAGTTCCCGGGCCCGCCCGTTGGCGAAGTCGGCCTGCTTCACCGAGAGGGTGACGCCCTCCACCTCGCATCCGAAGCGCTGGTGCGCCATCACCATGGAGCCACCGCGTCCGCAGCCGGCGTCGACCAGTATGTCCTCCGCCTGGATCGGCCCCAGGTGATCGAGGAGCACTTCGGTCTGCGCCGACTCCAGCCGGTGCAGTTCGGCGATCAGCCGCTCCTCGCGGTCGGGCGCGCCGGGGTCTCCGAGCGCGGACCGGTCGACGTCCCCGATGCCGTAGTGGTGGTGGTAGAGGCCGTCGACATCTCCGAGGCGCAGATTCACCGGCCTCGCCTCGTGGTCCCAGTAGCGGGCGATGTCGCCCTGGTAGGGCGTCGCCGGGGACGGGATGGTGACGGCGTCGGGGGCGGCGCCGAGGTCAAAAGTGGTCAAGGACGGATCCTTCCTTACCTGTGGTCGGGCCTTACCAGAAGTCGGGCAGGCTGTAGCGGTAGGTATTGGTCTGGTGCCAGTGGTGGTTGCCGTCGACCCAGACGGCCACACCGCGCAGAAAGCGGATCAGGGTGGGCACGGGGCAGGCGACGGCCAGGGCCGCGGCTTCGGCCTCGAAGGTGTGCATCAGTTCGTTGTGGATCCCGACGGCCTTCAGATACGCGTCCCGCTCGGCGAGGCCCTCGCGTTCGGCGAGCACCACGGGCAGGTTCATATGCCGTCCGGGGCTGTCGAGTTCCTTGGTGTACGAGTAGAGGTCGTTGACGATCGTGGTGGCGTTGCCCGCCAGCGCGATGACCCGCTGGGTCGCCGGCAGCGCGTGCAGATCGGCGGGGAGTTCATAGCCGCCGACGGTGTCGGTGATGGTGGGGCAGGGGCGGAAGTTGTTGAACTGGCGCATCGCCAGGTACTCCCACACCTCCGGTACGTAGTCGGTGTGGTCCCAGGCGCCTTCGGCGAGATAGCCCAGATGGAGCCGGGCCATGTCGTGCCGGAACCGGTCCGCCTGGGAGGGGGTCGCGACCTCCAGCAGATGGCCCATGGCGGAGCGGTACGCCCGGCGGGGGGCGTCGGACTCCAGCGACTCCTCCCACGGGAGCCGGTACTCCTCGGCGGTGTGGAGCGGGTCGAGTGCCGTATGGGCGAGCAGCAGCCGTCCGCCGAGGCCGACGGGCGAGCCGCCGTGGTCCTCGCAGTAGCAGTCGTCGACCGCGTTCTCGGCCACCATCAGCCGGGCCGCGACCATCAGCCGGTCGACGTCGACGGCGTCGGGGTGGCAGGCGGCCATGTACCTGCCGACCGCGAAGCCCTCGAACTGCGCCTCCCACTCCGGCGGGTAGAGCCGGATCTCGTCGATGGCCCATTCCTTGATCCGGCGGTCGACCTCGGCCGCCCGGCCGGTGTCGTACACCACCGGATGGTGGTACAGGCCCGGGACCGGGCTGCCCGCCGCCGGGCGGCCCGGCGGCGGCCCGGCGGCCCCGGCCGGTTCCGCCGCCCCGGCCGGTTCCGCGGGCCGTCCCGGGTAGAGACCGGCGGTACCGAGGCCGGTCGGGCCGCCCAGGATCCGTTTCAGCGCGTCGGTGCTCATGAGCGCACCACTACTCCTTGGGTGAGGGGGTCTCTTCCGGGCACGCGTTCCACCGGCGGGACTCCCCCGTGCGGAGTGCGCCGTCCGCGTGGGCCCGCTCAGCCGCTGGTACGGGCGATCTGCACGTTCTCCAGCACGCCGAGGGCGTCGGGGACCAGGACGGCGGCGGAGTAGTAGGTGGTGACGAGGTAGGAGATGATCGCCTTCTCGTCGATGCCCATGAAGCGCACCGATACCCCGGGCTCGAACTCGTCGGGCAGACCGGTCTGGTTGAGCCCGATGACGCCCTGGTTGTCCTCGCCGGTGCGCATCACCAGGATGGAGGTGGTGTTCTCCTTGGTGATGGGGATCTTGTTGCACGGCAGGATCGGCACACCGCGCCAGGCGGGCACGCTCTGGCCGCCGACGTCGACATGGTCCGGGTAGAGACCGCGGGCGTTGAACTCGCGGCCGATCGCGGCGATGGCCCGGGGGTGGGCGATGAAGAACTTGGAGCCGCGGCGGCGGCTGATCAGCTCGTCCAGGTCGTCGGGGGTCGGCGCGCCCGACTGGGGCTGGATCCGCTGGTTGAAGGCGGCGTTGTGCAGCAGCCCGAACTCGCGGTTGTTGACCAGCTCGTACTCCTGGCGCTCCCGCAGCGCCTCGATGGTCAGCCTGAGCTGCTGCTCGGTCTGGTTCATCGGCTCGTTGTAGAGGTCGGCGACCCGGGTGTGGACCTTCAGCACGGTCTGTGCGAGGGAGAGTTCGTACTCACGGGGCTTGAGCTCGTAGTCCACGAAGGCGCCGGGCAGTTCGAACTCGCCGGTGTGGCCGGCCGAGAGGGCGATCTCGGCCTCGCCCAGCCGGTTCTGGGCCTGCTCGGGCAGCGCGCCGAACTCCTGGATATGCGTCTGGAGGGACGGCGATCCGGCCACCACGCCGGCGAAGTCGGCCCGGGACAGGGTGAGCAGGGTGCCCGAGGTGCGGGCGACGGCGGTGTACTCCCAGACCGCGTCCTCGTCGACCAGTGCTTCCTGGCCGAACCGGTCGCCGTCGGCCACGACCTTGGTCACGGTCTCGTCGCCGTAGGGGCCCACCGAGATCTGGTCGATCCGGCCGTGCGCGACCAGATGGATCTGCTCGGCGGGCGTGCCCCGCTCCACCAGTACGTCACCCGGCTGGAAGTCGCGCTGTGCGCAGCGGCCGGCCAGGGCGGCGAGGACGTCGTCGTCGTCGAAGCCGCGCAGCAGCGACAGTTCACCCAGTTCGCGGGGGATCACCCGAACCGAGGCCCCGTCCTGGACGAACTCGATCCGGCCGTCGCCGACGGTGTACGTCAGCCGCCGGTTCACCCGGTAGGCGCCACCGGCGACCTCGACCCACGGCAGCATCCTGAGCAGCCAGCGGGAGGTGATCTCCTGCATCTGCGGGCGGGACTTGGTGGTGGTGGCGAGATTGCGGGCCGCCGCGGTGCTGAGAGCGCTCTGCGGGCGCGCCTCGGGCTGCGGCTCCGGGCTGGTGTCCACGGTCATCGGGCAGAAGTCTCCTTCAAGAGGGCAGCGCTCGGTATACGCGCACGTCAGTCGGGCGTCGGAGATGAGATGATGCGGTATCCGGAAAATCCCCCCGGATCCGTGAGAACCGTATGCACTGCCCCGCCCCTTGAGCCATTGAGCGGCGCGTTCCTCCCTCGAACCGGTGAATTCGCGCCCGTGTACGTTTGCCGGGCCATTGACCATGATCGGCAATATTCGAACTCACGAGCGACCCGGAGTGGCCGGGGGATTACTCCAGCGTGGCCGGAGTCGGCCCGTCGGGGCGGACCGTGATGCCGTAATCGGCGCCCGAAGGAACGGTCCGGAACCGCGGCACATGGGCGGGCAGCAGCCGTTCCAGCAGGGCGGTCGACTCCCGGAGCGCGAATTGCAGCCCGAGGCAGGCCCGGGGGCCGATCCCGAAGGGGAGATAGCTCCCGGGATGGGCGGGCCGCCGTCCGGGGGTGAGGAAGCGCTCGGGCTCGAACCGCTCGGGCTCCGCCCAGAGCCCGGGGTCCCGGTGTGTCAGATAGGGGCAGACCAGCAGATCCGTGCCGGCCTCGACGGTGTAGCCGGTGAGGACGTCGTCCCGCGCCGCGTGCCGGGGCAGGATCCAGGCCGACGGGTAGAACCGCAGGGTCTCCTGGACGATCGCCCGGACGGCCAGGTGCCGCTCGGGCGACCCCTCGGGTCCCGCGGCGAGCGCCCGTTCCCGGGCCGCCGGATGACGGTCCAGCAGGAGATAGAGCCAGGTGAGGGTGGAGGCGGTGGTCTCGTGTCCGGCGACGAGCAGGGTGACCAGTTCGTCGCGGATCAGCCGGTCGGTGTACTCGGGCCGGGTGTCACCCGCCTCCAGCAGGACATGGAGCAGCCCGGGCCCCTCGGGTCCGGGGCCGTCGTCGCGGGCGGCGGCGACGGCCAGCCGGACCACGGCGTCGATCCGGGCCAGTTCGGCGCCGACGGCCTCCTGGGCGGCGACGCCGTCGGCGGGCAGTCCGGGCAGCGCGGCGGCCACGGTGGCCAGGGCGCCCAGTTCGCGTACCGTCGCGTCGTCGACGGGGTGCCCGGTCAGGGACCGCCAGATGGTGTCCAGGGCGAAGCGGCGCAGCTCGCCGCCGATGTCGATCTCGTCGCCGTTCCGGGCGTACGCGGCCCAGCGCGCGGCGGCGGCCGCCGCGGCGGCGTCGATCCGTGCCTCGTACCGCCGCATGCCCCGACCGGTGAACTGGGACTGCAGCAGCCGTCGTTGCCGTCGCCAGGCCTCGCCGGTGGCGGCGAGTACCCCGTCGCCGATCAGCAGCCGGGCCCGGTGGGAGCGCTTCACATACAGGTCGGGCCGCAGGGCTAGTACCTGCTGTACGGCGTCGGGGGCGGTGACCAGGACGGTGGGGCGCGGCCCCAGGGGGATCGCGGCGACCCCGCCCAGCCGCTCACGGGCCAGGGCGAAGAGGTCGACGAGCGGGCCTTCCGCGGCCCGCCAGCCGGCCACGGTCCGGGCGTCCAGTTCGGGGATCCGGCGGACGGCGGGGGTTTCGGGGCTGGTGGTACCGGCCACGGGGCGGCTCCTGTTCGACGGCGCGTCATCACGCACTGTAGGGGAGCCGTCGTGGTGCCGGACAGACCGCGTGGGCTCCCCCGGCCCCGTCGCCGGGGCGGGAGGGGAGCCCTGCGGCCCGGGGTCAGCGCCGGGCGGACACGGTCTGCCGCGGCTGCTCGGCGGGCGCCTCGGGGGTGGGCGCCTTCCGCTTCCGGCTCGGCAGTACCAGGGCCACCAGGACGGTGCCGGCCCCGAGGATCACGGCGCCGACGAGGCCGGTACGGGCCACGGCGTCGGCGAAGGAGTCGGTCACGGCGGACAGCATCTCCCGCGCCGCTTCGGGACCGGCCCGCTCGGCGGTCTCCGCGGCGACCGCGAGTCCGGCGCCGACGGAGTCCTCCGCGGCGTTCAGCGCCTCGGCCGGGGCCCGGTCGCCGACCGCGTCCCGCAGATTGGCGGCGTACGAGTCGGCCAGGACCGCGCCGAGCAGGGCGATCCCGAGGGAGCCGCCCAGCTCCAAGGAGGTGTC
Source organism: Streptomyces sp. NPDC059248 (assembly GCF_042753905.1). Lineage (NCBI taxonomy): Bacteria > Bacillati > Actinomycetota > Actinomycetes > Kitasatosporales > Streptomycetaceae > Streptomyces > Streptomyces sp. NPDC059248. The sequence continues at coordinate 172,550 of NZ_JBHYZV010000002.1, forward strand.
GTTGACCGCGCCGCCGATGCCCAGCTCGGATTCGGGGAACTCGCCCATGATCGCCTCGGTGCAGGGCGACAGGGCGAGGCCGTTGGCGAGGCCGAGCAGGACCAGGGGGAGGACCAGGTCGCCGTAGCCGGAGGAGCCGTCCACCTGGGCGAAGAGGATGAGCGCCGCGGTTCCGCCGACCATGCCCGCGGTGACGGTGACCCGCATACCGAGCCGGGGGGTGAGGACGCCGGTGAGGGCGGAGCCGACGAAGACCGCGAGGGCCAGCGGAAGCATCCGGACGCCGGTCTCCAGCGGGGTGAAGCCCAGGACGAACTGGAGGTGCTGGGTGAGGAAGTAGAAGGCGCCGAAGACCGCGACGAAGAAGAGCACCACGGCCAGGTTGGCGCCGGTGAAGCGGCGCCGCCTGAACAGCCGGACGTTCAGCACCGGCTGCGGGTGGCGCAGCTCCCGGACGACGAACAGCACGGCGCCGACGACGGCGACGACGGTGGCCACGACGACCTCGGGACTGCTCCAGCCGAGGTGCGCCGCCTGGATGATGACGTAGACCAGCGCGCCGATCCAGACCACGGAGAGCACTCCGCCCACGGTGTCGATCCGCCCGTAGTCCGCGGCCTTGGAGGGCGGGACGAGGAGGAAGGCGCCGAGGATCGTCAGGGCGACGACCGGGATGTTCATGGCGAAGGCGGAGGCCCAGCCGTAGTGCTTCAGCAGGACGCCGGCGACGAGCGGGCCGAGCGCGATGGCGACCCCGGCGGTGGCGCTCCACAGGATGATGGCCTTGACCCGTTCACCGCGCGGGAAGGTGGCGGCCAGCAGGGACAGGGTCGCGGGCATGATCATCGCGGCGCCGGTGCCCATCACGGCCCGGGCCGCGACCACCCCGGCCGAGGTGTCGCTGAGGGTGCCGGCGACCGCTCCGGCGCCGAAGATCAGCAGTCCGGCGACGAGCGCGCCGCGCCTGCTGTACTTGTCCCCCACCGCCCCCAGGACCAGCATCAACGCGGCGTAGGGCACGGTGTATCCGTCGATCACCCATTGCAGGTCCGTGTTGGAGAGCCCCAGGTCGCCGATCATGTCGGGCGCGGCCACGGTCAACGAGGTATTGGCCATCACGGCCAGGAGCAGACTCAGACACAGCACGCCCAGCGCCCACCAGCGCCGGCCGTAGGGCTGGTCCATCCGTTCCACCGGTTCGTTCGCCCACAACGTCATGGTGAGGTCCTCTCGGCCCGCGGGATACGACGCTCCGGCCGGTCGGCCGTACGGGGTCATCGGGGTGCCGGGCCCGCGGACCGGGCCGGGGCACGGGGCCGGGCACGGCGACGCGGCGCGGGGCGCACGGTCGTCGGCGGGCCCGGATCCATACCGGGGATTCGAGCCCTGAACGATCCCGCGAGGGCCCCCAGGGGGTGAGGGAGCCCTCGCGGGAAGAGGGAACGAGGACGCGTCGCGTCCCTGCCCTCCGCCGGAAACGACCGATGCGATGAACTCTCGCGAGCGTTTCGATGTCTAGGGTCTGTTACACCCCCTAGCAAATCATCCGCCCGAGACCCTGTCAACACGTCCTCGCGCCGTGCCGACTCCCCCGCGCCGCGACCCCGGAGACCGCGGACGGCTCAGCCGCCGGCCGCGGGCGGCTCGTACTCCAGGCCGTGCGTGGCGCACAGATCGCGCAGACACTCCTCGAAGACCGGTTCGAGGTCGATCCGGGCGAAGTCCAGCTGGCGCAGCACCTCCATGCAGAGCAGCCCGTAGAGCTTGATCCAGCCGGACAGGAAGACATGCATCGCCTCGGGGGGCAGCAGGCCGCCGGTCTCCGACGAGTAGACGGCGAGCTGCTCGCGCAGGGCGTCCGGGAGCTCCCCGGGGCCCGGGACGGGGAAGGGGGCCACCGCCCAGACGTCCACGGTCTGGTCGAAGAACACCCGCTCGAACCGCTGTCCGGAACGGCGCCTCGGCGAGTCGTCGCCCCGCTCGTCGAAGGGCGGGGCCGGGCTCGCGAACATCCAGGTGAACTCCGCCGAGTGGGTGGTGGCCCAGGCCCTCATGGCGCGGCAGGTGGCGAGCAGCCGGGCACCGTGCGAGTCGGCGGGCTGGGCGTCCCGGGCCGCGACGATGGTCTCCGTCAACTCGTCGTAGAAATCGGCGATGACGGCCTCGACCAGCTCGTCGTGGCTGGCGTAATAACGGTAGACGGCCGGTCCGCTCATCCCCATCTCGCGGGCGACCGCGTTGATGGTGACGGCGGGCGGGCCGCCCTTGTTCAACAGCCGCCGGGCGGTCGCACGGATTTCCGCCAGAGTCGCCTGCCGACGCCGCGCCACCCGGCCTGTCGCTTGCGCTTGTGGAGTCATTCCGTCGCTCACCTCACGTCCATTGACACGGTAGACCATCTATGCTTAGTTAGAGATTGTCACTAACGTTATGCATTAAAGCTTACGTCACTGTAACTTACATTACCGGAGAGGCCAATGCCGCCGGCACGGTCCGGACGGGCCGCCGTCCCGGCGGGGCCTCGTACAACCCCCTTTACGCGCGTCGCGATCGGCCGAGGTCCGGTCCCGTAACCGAGGAGGAAGGCATATGCCGAACAGTCCGGCGCAGCCCGCTCGCCGCACGCTCAACCCCCTGGACCGCTTCGCCAAGAACCGGAAGGACGGGGTGGTCACCGATGCCGAGCTGGTCACTCCGACCCTCAAGAGGGTGCGCATCACCTGTGACCGGCTGGAGGACATGACCTTCACCCCCGGTCAGCACTTCCGGATCGAGATCAACGACCCGCTGTCCCTGTACGGCATCTTCCGGCCGGGCGAGACCCTGCGAACCTACTCGATCTGGGACTACGACCCCGGGACCGTGACCTTCGAGATCCGCGGCCATCTGTACGAGGGCGACGGCATCGGCCTGCGCTGGCTGCACGACGTCAAGAAGGGGGACACGGTCCCCTTCTGGGGTCCCCTGGGCGATCTCGTGCTGCGGCCCGGCGCTCCGTACCACCTCTTCGCCGGGGACGAGACGGCGGCGGCGGCCTTCGGCCCGCTGCTCCGCGGACTCGGCCCCGACGAGCGGGTGTACGGGGTGCTGGAGAGCGAGACGCCGGAGGACGAGGTGCCCGTCCCCGGCCCGCACACGCTGCGCCGCGCCCATCGCCGGGGCGCGTCGGCGGTGAGCTCGCGGACGCTGCTCGACGCGGTCGCCGCCCTCGAACTGCCCGACCACCCCGGGGTGGCCTATATCGCGGGTGAGGCGAAGACCGGCCAGGCCATTCGCAGCTACCTGGTACGGGAACGGGGCTGGGATCGCACCCAGGTCACCGTCAAGCCGTTCTGGACCCCGGGGAAGAAGGGCCTCCACCACTGATCCCGCGACGGACGACGACGGGCCCGCGCACGGCACCATCGCCGGACGCGGGCCGCACGTCGGCCCGGGCGGACGCCGTCGGCGGCCTGCGGGCCGGAGCGCCCGCCGACCGCCGGCCGCCCGTCAGTGGCCGGGTGGTCGTCCGGCCGCCGCCAGGACCTCGCCGACCCGCTCCAGTACGGCGGGCTCCAGCAGCGCCGTGACGGGGTCGACCAGGCCGAAGACGCGCAGACAGGCCAGGGCCACACCGCTGTCGTGGGCGGCGGCGACCTGGGCCCGGCCCACCAGCTCCAGCGCCTGGAGCACCTCGGGGGTGCGCTCCCCCTCGACCCCGGGGATGCTGAGGTCGCTGATGATCGTCATATCCCAGACGTCGTCGATCACCCGGTCGGCCAGCTCCTGGAAGAACCGCGGCCCGTCCGGGGCTCCGGCGGCGGCCAGGTGCCCGCGCAGGACGAGCGCTTCGAGGGCCGCGACCGTCATGCCCTGCCCGTAGCGGGGGTTGAAGCTCGCCACGGCGTCACCGATGACCAGCAGCCCCGCGGGGAAGCTCGCGAGCCGCTCGTAGCGCCGCCGGACATTGGTGGGGAAGCGGTAGCGCCGCGGCTCGGTCAGCGGCTCGGAGTCCTGGAGCACCTGATGGGCGTCGGGCGCCTGGAGGGACTTCACGAAGTCGAGGAAGCCCTCGTGGTCGGTGGGCGGATGGTCGCCGAGGACACCGTAGGCGGTGACGATCGTCCGGTCGCCCTCCACCCGGGCGCAGCTCGCGCCGCGCGGCACCTCGGGCGATGCCACCGTGTTGATGGAGATATCGCCGCCGAACGCCTCGGGCGGGGTGCGGTAGAAACAGGTGACATAGCCGATGTCGATCTTGTGCCGGTCCTCGTCGACCCGGGGCAGGCCCAGCTCCTCCAGCCAGACGGGGGTTCGGGAGCCGCGTCCCGTGGCGTCCACGACCAGATCCGCCGCGAGGGTCTCCTCCGCCCCGTCCCGCAGCACCACCACACCGGTCACCGCCTGCCGCCCCGGGTCGACGGCGGGCCTGACGACGGCGGTCTCCCCGCGCAGGGTGACCCCGGGAAGGGCGGCCAGCCGCCGTCTGATGTGGCCCTCCCGGAACGGCCGGGTACAGGTGACGGTGGCGAGTCCGGAGTCGGCGCGGCTCAGGGGGCTGCCGCCGAGGATCCAGCGGGCGTCCCGCGCGATGTCCCCGCGGGGCGCGCCCGCCGCGACGAGTTCGCCGGCCAGCCCCGGGAACAGCTCCTCCATGATCTGGTGGCCCCGGGCCAGGGCGTCGTGGGAGTGGCCGCCCTGGGGGACGCCCCGCCGTTCGGCCGGCGGCCCGTCCAGCGGGTCGCGGTCGACGACGGTGACCCGGCCGTAGAAGTCCGTCAGGACCCGGGCGGCCAGCAGCCCCGCGATCCCGGCGCCCAGGACGATCGCGTGCCGTTCCCCGTGGAATTCCATGCTGCCACCAGCTCCTCCTGTGCGCGCGGGCGCGAATATGCGCCTGAGGAGGGAAAGCTACGCAGCCCGTGTCATCGTCCGACCACCGGCGGATAACTGGCCGTCCGACGCCGGGGAAATCCGGGGTTACCGGTGCGTGACTGGCCGTCCGTAGGGTGCCTGAAAAGTGATCTGACCGATGTTCAGAATAGCGGAGGGCCGCAATGAGCGCAGTGTCCCCTGATATCGACCTCACCGAACCTCATCTCGGCGAGATGCTGGCCACGGCGGGTCTGGACGTGGAGTACGTCCGGGCCGACGGGAACACCCTCTACTTCCGCGACGGCGACGGCACCGAGGTCCCGGTCGTCGATTTCGCGGGCGGCTACGGCTCCCTGATCTTCGGGCACAACCATCCGCGGATCGTCGGAGCGCTGAGGGCGGCCCTCGACGCCGGAACACCGGTCTACGCGCAGTTCTCCCGGCATTCGACGGCCCATCAAGTGGCCCGGCGGCTGAATGAGATCCTGCGGCGCGACGCCGGAGTCACCGAACCGTATTTCGCGACCTTCGCGAGTACCGGTGCCGAGGCCGTCGAGGCGGCCGTCAAACACGCCGAGTTCGACCGGTCCCTGCGGGCGGCGGCGCTGGTCCGGGAGATCGAGACGCATATCGAGGAGGCGGGGGAAGCGGTCCGCGCCGGGGAGGCGACCGTACCGGACGCGGCGTACGCGGCGCTGGGTGTGGTGCCGTCGGCCGGCGAGGACGGTTTCGAAGGACTGGTGGCCGCGGTCTCCCGGCAGAACGCGCGGACGGCGGCCCGGCCGCCGGTTTTCGTCGCCCTGGAGGGCTCCTTCCACGGAAAGCTGGTCGGCAGCGTCCAGCTCACCCATAACGCGGGCTTCCGTACCGCCTTCTCGGCGCTGGCGGCCCAGGCCGTCTTCGTCCCGTTCGACCGGCCCGAGGCGCTGGCGAAGACCGTGGAGAAGGAGCGGGCCCGGCTGTGGGACGTCGTCCTGCGGGACGGCCGGGTCGAGGTGGAGGCCCGGGACTTCCCGGTGTTCTGCGCGTTCCTGGTGGAGCCGATCCAGGGCGAGGGCGGGATCAGGGCCCTGGGGGCGGAGACCGCGGCGGAGCTCCAGCGGATCGCGGCGGACGTGGACTGTCCGATCGTCGTCGACGAGATCCAGACCGGCCTGGGTCGTACGGGGGCCTTCCTCGCCAGTGCGGCGATCGGCCTCCGCGGCGACTACTACGTCTTCTCCAAGAGCCTGGGCGGCGGGCTCACCAAGAGCTCCGTCATGCTGGTGCGGGAGGCGCGCTACCGCAAGGAGTTCGAGCTGGTCCACAGCTCCACCTTCGCCAAGGACGGGCTGTCGAGCGCCGTGGCGCTGAAGGTGCTCGACCTGCTGGAGGAGGACGACGGACGGGCCTACCGGCGGGCCGCGGAGCGCGGCGAGCGCATCACGGCGATGCTGCGCGCCGTCCAGGGCGACTTCCCCGAGGTGGTCGCCGATGTCCGCGGGCGCGGGCTGATGCTGGGGTTCGAGCTCCGCGACCAGTCCGACAGCCCGTCCGAGCTGATCGCGGCGCTGGCCCGGGACGGTGTCCTCGGCTATCTCGTCTCCGGCTGGCTGCTGCGCAGGCACCGGATCCGGGCGCTGCCGACGGCGAGCGCCGTGGACACCCTGCGGTTCGCCCCGTCGGTCGATGTGAGCGACGCGGAGATCGACCAGCTGGAGGCGGGGCTGCGCGGTATCTGCGCGATCCTGCGCGACCGGGACGAGCAGGGGCTGTTCTCCTGACGGACGGACGCGGTACGGCCCCGGTGCCCGACGGGCCCGGGGCCGTACCGTACGACCGCGTCGACGCCGGGCGGACATCCCGCTCGGGTCGGCGGACCTGCCCGGATCACGCCCCCGGATCCTCCGGCAGGGGCAGGCATTCGGCGAGCAGATCGACGATGTCGCGCCAGGCCCGCCGCGCGTGCCGCGGGTGGTACCCGACGCCGGGGACCACGGGGTGGTCGACCGGCGGGTGGTGGAAGGCGTGCAGGGCGCCGCCGTAGACCGTGAGGCGCCAGTCGACGCCTGCGGCCCGCATCTCGGCGGTGAACGCGTCCCGTTGCGCGGGCGGCATGATCGGGTCCTCCGATCCGACCCCCGCCCATACCGGGCAGCGGATTCGCGCGGCCTCGCCCGGCCGGCCCGTGGTCACCGCGTTGACCGTCCCGATGGCGCGGAGGTCGACGCCGTCGCGGCCGAGTTCCAGCGCTACGGCGCCTCCGGTGCCGTAGCCGACGGCGGCGATCCGGTCGGGGTCGGTCCGCGGTTCGGCGCGCAGCACGTCGAGCGCCGCATGGCCGATGCCCCGCATCCGGTCGGGGTCGGCGAGCAGTGGCAGACAGCGGGCCAGCATCTCCTCGGGGTCGCCCAAGTAGCGTCCGCCGTGGAGGTCGAAGGCCAGTGCCACGTATCCCAGCTCGGCGAGAGCGTCGGCACGTCGGCGTTCGACGTCGCTGAGCCCGGTGCCTTCCGGTCCGAGCAGTACCGCGGGCCGGCGGCCGGCACCGGCCGGGAGCGCGAGGTGCCCGGTCATCGTCAGACCGTCGGCGGGGTAGTCGACGGTACGTGTCGCCATCGTCGTGATCATCGTCATGGGACGGGACTGTAGGCATCGCCGAGCCCGGTACGGCCGGTGTTCCGCCACCGGCGGAACGGCGCGGGCGGCGCTCCGCAGGAGGGCGAGGAGGCGGACCGTCCGGTCCGCCCCCTCGCCGTACGCCGGTCAGGTGCGGCGGGCCACCGGCACCACGTACCGGCTGAAGACCAGGTCCCGCAGGACGTCGTCGCCGCCCTCGATGATCGAGACATGGCGCATGTCGCGGACGAGTTTGCCGATCGGCGACTCGTGGGTGTAGCCGAGTCCGCCGAACATCTGGGAGGCGACTCCGGCGATCTCCCAGCCGGTCTGGCCGCAGAACATCTTCGCCGCCACGGCCGACTTCAGTGTTCCCAGCCGGGTGAAGACCCCGGCCGCGTCGGGGCGGGACATGATCGCGTCGTATTCGCGGGCCGCGGCCTCGCACTGGTTCTTCATCACCGCGATCTGCATCTCCATCTGGCCCAGCTTGGCCGCGAAGACGGGACCGGCGAGGAGGGTGGAGTCCCGGAACGGCTTGCTCTTGGCGTACTCCATGCACAGATCGCGCATCCGGCGGGCGATGCCGACGGCGGTGGTGGCGATCAGGATCCGGCTGGCGTTGAGGCCGATCTCCAGCAGGCGCAGTCCGGAGCCCTTGAGCCGGTTCTCCTCGGGTACGCGACAGTGGTCGAGGCTCACCCGGTAGGTGCCGGACGACCTGAGGCCGATGACGTCCCACCGCTTGTCGATCGTGACGCCGGGGGTGTCCCGGGGGACGACGACGGCCTGGGGGTCCGTCGGGTCGGTCGCGGAGACGCCGATGACGACGAGGAAGTCCGCGAAGGCGGAGTTGGTGGAGAAGTACTTCTCGCCGGTGACGACCAGTTCGCCGCCCTCACGGGCGATCGTGGTCTCCGACTTCCCCAGTTCGCTGCCCGCGCGTTCCTCGCTCCCGAGCGTGGCGCAGAACGTCCCCCGCTTCGCCAGGGGCGGCAGCAGGCGCTCCTTCAGCTCCGGTGTGCCGTACAGCTCCACCATGCTGCTGCCGAGAACGGAGATGAAGAGCGTGAAGGCGACTCCGGCGTCGTGGTAGGCGAGTTCGTTGACGATCTCGACGCTCTCGGCGAGGCCGAGGCCGAGGCCGCCGTGCGCCTCGGGGATCCACCAGTTCGCGAGACCGGCGTCGCCGAACCTCCCGTACAGGGGCAGGGGCATCTCGGCGAGCGTATCGAGGGATGCGTGGGCACCGGGGAGTTCCGCGGCGGCGAACTCCCGGACGCGCTCCAGCTGCTCCGTCATCTTCACGTCCTCGGTCGGGGTCGGGTGGCGGGGTCCTGCGGGCGGGCGGTGACGGTGGTGTCGGTGGTGTCGGCGGCGGCGTTGTCGGAGTCCGTATCCGGGGCCGGGTCCGGCGCCCCGGCGAGGTCCGCGGTCACGGCGCGGGCGACGTCGGCCGCCCGGTCGGCGAGGTAGAAGTGCCCGCCGGGGAAGACGCGCAGGGCGGTGGGGCCGGTGGTGTGCCGGGCCCAGGCCGCCGCGTCCCCGACGGGTACCAGCGGGTCCGCGTCACCGGTCAGTACGGTGCAGGGCAGGTCGAGCGGCGGGCCGCCCGCCCAGGCGTAGGACCGCAGGGCCCGGTAGTCGGCCCGCAGCGGGACCAGGACCAGCTCCTTCAGCTCCGGGTCGGCGAGGATCTCCCCGCTGACGCCGCCGAGTTCCAGGACCCGGGCCACGAGGGCGTCGTCGCCCTCCAGCCGGTCGGCGGGGACGGGTCCGAGACCGGGGGCGAGCCGCCCGGACAGGAAGAGGTGTACGGGTCCGGTGCCGGGCCGGTCCCGCAGGCGGGCGGCGGTCTCGAAGGCGACCAGGGCGCCCATGCTGTGCCCGAAGAAGGCGTAGGGCCCGCCGGCGGAGTGCGCCGGGGCATCGTCCGTGAAGGCGTCGTCCGTGAGGGCGTCGGCGATCCGGTCGGCGAGTCCGGGGATGTCCAGGGGCGTCTCGTGCCGGCGGTCCTGCCGTCCCGGGTACTGCACCCCGAGCGCGTCGACCGACGGGTCCAGGGCGCGGGCCAGCGGGGCGAAGGCGCCCGCGGCGCCGCCCGCGTGGGGGAAGCAGATCAGCCGGACGGCGGGGGCCCGTCCCGGCGGGGTCAGCCGGCGGAGCCAGCGGGCGTCCGGTGTCGTACCCGCCGCGGCCGGTGCGCCGGTGAGGGAGTGCGCGGGCATCAGTTCTCCCTGTCGGTGACGGTGATGGGTGCGGTGTCGGTGGTGGTACCGGCGGCGATCGGCGGGGCCGGGAAGTAGCCGGCCTCGGTGAAGAAGTCGGTGTAGAGGGCGAAGAGTTCCTTGGCCACCGGCGGGCATTCGACGCCGGTGCCCGCCAGCGCCGCCTCGGTGTCGGTGACGTCGAGGCGGGTTCCGGGCGCTTCGTCGTGTGCCATCAGTTCGAAGGCGCCGAAGAGGGGGAGCATCGCGTTGTCCCGGTCCCCCCGCACCCGCTCGGACCAGGCGTCCCGGTCGAGCGTCTCGAAGCGGTAGCCGAAGGACCGCAGATGCTCGACGCATTCGGCGAAGCCGGTGTCCTGCGGGTTGGCGAGGTGGAAGGTCCCGCCGGCCGCGGCCTCCCGCCGGGAGAGCGCGAGGAGGGCGCCGGTGACGTAGTCGACGGGGACGAGGCCGAGCCGGCCGCCCAGCCCTTCCGGTACGGCTCCGGCCTGGATGAGCCCCTTGAGGCTGAGCCAGACGAAGTCGCTGGTCTGGCAGGCGCCGTTGACCTGGTCGCCGCAGACCACGTCGACCCGGTAGACGGAGACCGGCAGTCCGCGTTCCCGGGCGATCGCGATGTTCCGCTCGGCGACCCACTTGCTCTGCACATAGCCGGTGGGCAGTTCGGCGCCGGGCCCGGTGGGATCGCCGGTCCTCCGGGGCGTACCGGTGTCGGAGGGGCGGAAGACACCGACGGTCGAGACGTAGTGGAGGGGTACGGTCCGGTGGCGGGCGGCGAGCCGCAGCAGTTCGGTGGTGCCGGTGACGTTGGACGCCTTCAGCTCCTCGTACGGATAGAGCCAGTTGACCTGCGCCGCCGCGTGGTAGACGGCGTCGACGCGGTGCGCGAGGGCGTCGAAGGCGGCTTCGCCGAGGCCCAGCCGGGGCTGGGCGAGATCGCCGGTCACCACCTTCAGCCGGGTCTCGTCGATATCGCCGGTGAGCCGGTACCAGTCGAGGTTGCGGCGCAGCCGGTCCCGGGCGTCGGCCTCGTCCCGGCCGCGTACCAGGACATGGACGGTGGCGCGGGTGGTGCGCATCAGATCGCGGAGCAGGAAGGCGCCGAGGAATCCGGTGGCGCCGGTGACGAGGACCTCGTCGGGGTCGGCGGCCGCGGTACGGATCTCCGCCGCCGGGACCACGTCGTCGGGGAGGCCGATCTCCGCGGCGAAGTCGACGGTCCGCCGGGACGCGGCGGGCGCCTCGTCGGATCCGGCGTCGACGAGGACCGTACGGAGGTAGTCGGCGAGGCCCGAGGGCGTCGGCCGGTCGAAGACGACGGTGGCGGGGAGACGGCGGCCCGTCGTCGCGCTCAGCCGGTTGCGCAGCTCGATGGAGGTCAGGGAGTCGAAGCCGAGGGCCGGGAAGGGCTGGTCGGGGCCGATCCCGGCGGTGTCGGTATGGCCGAGTACGGCCGCCGCCTCGGCCCTGACGAGTCCGAGGACGAGGCTCCGCTGCTCGGGCTCGGCCAGTTGGCCGAGCCGTCCGCCGAGGGAGTCGAAGCCGTTGTCGATATTGCGGGCGGTGTCGCGGACCGGGGTCCGTACCAGGCCGGTGAGGACGACCGGGAGCTGTGCCGGGCGTTCCCGGAGGGTGCCGACGTCGATGGGGGTGGCGACCAGGACGGGGGTACGGAGGGCGAGGGCGGCGTCCAGCAGGGCGACGCCCCGGTCCTGCGGGACGGGCCGGAATCCACCGCGGGAGAGCCGGTTCAGATCGGCGTCGCTCAGATGCCCGGTCATCCCGGCCTCCTGCTCCCACACTCCCCAGGCGATCGAGGTGGCGGGGAGGCCGATGGCCGCGCGGTGGGCGGCGAGACCGTCGAGGTAGGCGTTGGCGGCGGCGTAGTTGGCCTGGCCCACGCCGCCGATGACGCCGGCGACGGAGGAGAACAGGACGAACGCCGAGAGGTCGTGGTCCCGGGTGAGGTCGTGCAGGTTCCACGCCGCGTCCGCCTTGGGGCGCAGCACGGTCCGCAGCCGTTCGGCGCTCTGGTCGGGGATCATCGCGTCGTCGAGGACACCGGCGGTGTGGACGACGGCCGTCAGGGGACGGTCGGCGGGCAGCTCCGCCAGCAGCCGGGCCAGGGCGTCGCGGTCGGCGGCGTCGCAGGCGACGATGTCGGCTTCGGCGCCCAGCGCGGCCAGTTCGGCCTTGAGGGCGGCGGCGCCGGGCGCTTCGGGGCCGCGCCTACTGAGCAGCAGCAGCCGGGAGACGCCGTGTTTCCCGGCGAGGTGGCGGGCGACGAGGGAGCCCAGGGATCCGGTACCGCCGGTGATCAGTACGGTGCCGTCGGGGTCCCAGCCGGGGCCGGTGGCCGCCGAGGGCGCGGGCGGTGGGGTACGGCGCAGCCGGGGTACGGTCGCGTGCCCCGACCGGATCGCGGTCTGGGGTTCGCCGGAGGCGACAACCGCCGCCAGGGCGGCCGCGGACTCGGGGGCGTCGTCGAGGTCGACGAGCTGGATCCGGCCGGGTGCCTCGGACTGGGCGGAGCGCAGGAGTCCCCAGAGGGCGGCGGCGCCGGGGTCGGTGACCCGGCCGTCCCCGGCCGGTACGGCGCCGTGGGTGACCGCCATGAGCCGGGTGTCCGCGAGCCGGTCGTCGGCGAGCCACTCCCGTACGGTCTCCAGCGTCCCGGCCGTCGCGCGGTGCGTCTCGTCGGGCGATCCGCCGCCGGGTGGTGTCCGGTACGCGGTCAGTACGGCGTCCAGCCGCCCCGCGCCTTCGGCCGCCGACGGTACGTCGCCGAGGGCTTCGGCGCCGGGGAGGCGCGGGCCTGTGTCGCCGGGCAGGACGCCCCACCTCAGGGGGGCGGCGTCCGGCAGGGCGACGGGGGTCCAGTCGATCCGGAACAGGGCGTCGTGGGCGCGGGCGGCGGCTGTGCTCAGTCCTTCGGCGTCCAGGGGGGCGAGGGTGACGGCGTCGGCGCTCGCGACGGGCCGGCCGGTGCGGTCGGCGGCGCGGACGGTGTGGACGCCGTCGGCGCCGGTGACCTCCACGCGGATCGCGGTGGCGCCGGTGGCGTGGAGCTGTACCCGCTCCCAGCGGGTCGCGGACCGGGGGGCGGTCCCGTCGGACGGGGCGGCGGCCAGGCCGATGGCCGTGTCGAGGAGCGCCGGGTGGAGCCCGAACCGGTCGGCGTCGGCCCTGGCGGTCTCCGTCAGGAGGATCTCGGCCCACACGGTGTCGTCGCGGCGCCAGACTGCCGTGATCTCGGCGGGCTCCGGCAGGCCCGGGGTGCCGTCGCCGGGCGGCGGGGGGACATCGACGGCTTCGGCACCGGGCGGCGGCCATGGGACGAGGCCGGGTCCCGGCGCGGCCCCGGCGGTCGTGAGCAGGCCGCGGGCGTGTTCGGTCCATTCGGTGTCGACGGCGTCGGTGCGCGCGGCGACGGTCACCGGGCGATGTCCTCCGGCGTCGGGCGGTCCGACCCTCACCTGGAGTTGGAGACCGCCGTGGGCGGGGAGCGTCAGGGGGGACGTGACGGTCAGTTCGGCGACGGTGGCGCAGCCGAACTCGTCCCCGGCCCGGAGCGCGAGGTCCACCAGGACGGCGTCGCGGACCCGTGCGGGCCCTTCGGTCCGCCGGTCGACGAGGCGGGGATGGGTCCGGGCGGCGATCCGTCCGGTGAGGATGGCCTCGTCGCCGCCGGCGGGGTGGACGACGGCGCCCAGCAGTCCATGGTCCGCGGTGCCGAGGCCGAGGCCGGGCGCGTCCTGCCGCTGGGCCTTGTTCCCTATCCAGTAGCGCTTGCGGTCGAAGGCATACGTCGGCAACTCCACCCGACCCACACCCCTCTCGTCCCGACCCAACACCGCACCCCAATCAACCCCCACCCCACCCACAAACGCCTCACCCAACGACAACACAAACCGCTCAGCACCCCCATCACCCCGACGCAACGAACCCGACACACCCACCAACCCACCCACACCCAACCCCTCAGCAACCGACACCACACCCTCCACCAACACCGGATGACACGACACCTCAACAAAATGAACCGCACCCCCCTCCCCCAACACCGCACCCACCGCCTCATCAAACCGAACCCGCTCCCGCACATTCCGATACCAATAACCCCCCGACAACTCACCACCATCCAACAACCCACCCGTCACCGTCGAATAAAACCCCACACCACCAACACCACCACTCCGCCCCACAACCCCTTCCAACACCCGCAACAACCCCTCCTCCACCACCTCCACATGACCACAATGCGACGCATAATCCACCGCCACCCGCCACCACCGAACACCCCGCCCC